>CALJTZ010000220.1 GCA_937975655.1 uncultured Synechococcus sp.
CGATCTGGCAAGCCCCTCCTCGGTGGCGACGACTTCAACGCCGGCGAGCGCCCCCGCCCCCAGCAAACCCTTCTGCAAGAGGAGGAGAATCCAGAAGTTGCCCCCCCAGCCGACTGGGACAGCCTCAGCCGGCGCCAGTTGTTTGTCTATGTGCAGAAGCCTGCGGTGCAGGCGGCTTGGAGCACTTTCCGCGTTGGTTGGTTGGCTCGCAGCGGGGAGGACTGGAGTAAGCAACTCCAGCTGGAGCCGTCCATGCGGGTGCGTTGCAAGGCTGGGGCGCCAGCTGCAACCGATGTGCTTGTGGATGGTCAGTTCACACCGCTGGCGATCAATGCAGGCTTGGATCGCTCGGGGAATGGCGGCCCAAACCTTCAAGTGCTGATTCCGCAGCTGGTGGGGTGGATCTGCCGCCAGCGCCAAGCCGCCGCCAACGAGGCCCTCAAGCCCCTGGTGGTAGAGCGATAACCAGCCCTCATCAGACGGCCCGGAATTGATGGCTCCGATCCCGGTGACTGGTGACGGATCCCCCCTCCCCTCCCGGCCAAGTGGGTGCTGATGCCAATGCGATGTCTCGGGTTTGCGGCAAAGCCCATGGGGCCGTAGGTATAGCAAGCGGCGATACGTGGTTGATCGCTGTATACCCCCGCGCGCTGCCGGTGATCATTGTTCTAAAAACGTATACACGCAAGCTGCAGTCATCGATACATGGCGTGTACACCAATTCGCTCTGAAACCCGTTGCCACGGCGCCGGTGCTGAAGCCAAGATCAGGCCACTGACCCATTTGCGCAGCGGTCGATGGACATCCCCACTGGCATCTCTATTGGCTCGCTGTTCAGCAGCTATGCCCTTTACGGCGCTTTTAACGACGGGGCAACTCCTGATCCAGGTGCTCCCATCAACCTGGACGTTCAGTCGGTGGGGGCGGCTGCCGGCTTCAACTTCAACCCTGTCGACAATGGGCATCTGGAATGGCTTAATGACGATGGTTCCTGGACGCCTGTTACTTCGAGCACAGCGATCAAGATCGGCGCATCAAACGAGCAAGACCTCCGGTTTATCCCTTCGGCGGAAGCCTCACGGCTTGGTGGTGATTTTGAGCTCCAGATTGCGGAGGTCGGTCAACCAGGTGGCGCTGTCACCATCCCCCTGACCCTCAACGACGGCGCCGCGTTCTCCTACGCCTCGGGCCAGGCGATCGGCATCAATGCGGTGACTGCTGATGTGGGGGGCAACCTCACGGTGCAGGTGCCAGTGCTGGGTGCCATGGGAGTGTCGAGCTCAGGCGTCTCCGATAACGCCGTAGCCCTGGCCGATGGCACCAGCTTTGGCGGTGTGCTGGGTAACCCCTCCTTCCACGGAGATCCAGCCGATGTCTTCTTCAGGAGCGGTGCCGACCTCTCGGTGCTCGCCGATGTGAAGACCAGGCTCAGCGCAGATGCCAGCTCCAGTTTCGATAGCGCCACCGACTACGCCGACGCCGATGCCCACACCCGCGTGGGCGTCAAGTTGCCCCCTGATGCCTCGGGCTATGTCGACCCGGTGCAGGGCGGTTTCGGTGTCCTCAACATGGACATGAGCGCCGGCGGTGATGCCACTGTGCGCGGTACCACCGACATCGGTGGTCAAACCACCACCGACAGCACCTCCGGTCGCGCACGTTCCACCACCGAAGTGGGGGATGTGGCGGGCGTGGGAGATACAGCCATCGATGCTGCCGCCGATCTGAACCTCACCGGTATCGCCGGTGCGAACTTGCGCACCGATGCCCACTCGGCCATGGGATCGGCTGAATCCTTCACCAGCCTGGAGAGCTTGCGCGGTGTGTTCAGTGATGCCACCCAAACTGGCTCGGGCTCCACACTCAACAACCCGGGGCAGGACAGTGGAGCTCCTTACCATGCTGGCGGTGATCTCAGCATTGCCACCGGGGTGAATCTGGTGGCCCACACCAGCGCCAGCGTGGTGGGTGATGGCCAGGGCGATGCTTTCGAAAGCCTCGACCAGCACCTCCTGGGCGACAGCGCCACCGCGATGGCTGACCTTGGCCATGCCTATGGCCTGGCTAGCAATGCAGAGGGTGGGTTGTTGATGGACGCGGCAGGCCGGATCGATCTCACCATCACCTCTAAGGCGGCGATCCTCACAGAAGCTGATGCTGTGGCGGGCCACGCTACTGCCATCAGCGATATCCTCAGCAACAACGGTGCCGTGAACGCGGTTCTAGAAGCAGGTGATAGCGGTTCGATTCAGGCCAGCTCCACCACCCTCTTCAACACCAATGCCCATACGATCGTGGGGGACAGCACTGCCCAAGGCACCGCCCTCGACACCGTGGCCATTGGCGCTTCGATGTTTGATTTCACCGGCCTGGGAGGGATCGTGGATGCCAATGCCCTTACGAGCGGCAGGGTGAAAGCGGTGAGCACCAAAGGGCAGGCGTCCGCCAGCCTGGAGAGCAGCACCGGTGGCATTCAGGCCAGCACCAGCAACGCAGAGTGGCTCGACAATCCGTTCACCGATCGGACCTTCGACGCCACCATGAACGGGGCCGAGCGCATTGCTGCCATCACCACCAACCAGGGCTTTGCCCTGGCAGCAGCTGTTGCCGGTGACGGCGCCCACAACGGCGTCACAGCCACAGCGATCCAGTCAGCCCTGGGTGTTGACGGCTACACCTTCAACACCAGTGAATCGATGCATCTCAGCAGCGACACCCACCTCGACTCAACGGCCCAAGCTGTTTTTGGCACCACCAGCGTTTAGACCACAGAACAGTGGGAAGTAGTTGTCGCGTTGGTTGCTGAGGCCAAAGCGCACGCCCGAGCGGATGGCCAGCTGCCGCATTTCGCCCGTGCCGTGGTGGTCGAGGTGGTCATAGGTGCGGTCGCCCAGTTTTGAGGCAGCCTTGAAGGCTTCCACCACATCTTTTTCGGCGAACTTCACCTGGCGGTTACGGGCCAGCAGCAAGCCCGCCAGGCAATCGGCTTGCAGCTCAAGCTGGGTGCGGCTCGTGAAGTTGCGGGTGATGACCGGGATGGCGTGCTGCAGGTGGTGTGCTAGCTCATGGGCCACCACATAGGCCAGGGCCCCATCCCCAATGCGGGCGAGCCCCTGCGTCATCCCTGGTGTGATGCAAACGGTGGCCGTTTTGGGGGTGTACGCCGTGCGGCTGCACTGGTTGGTCACCTTCACAGACGGTAGGCGTTCAATCCCATAGGCGGCTTTGAAGTCGCGCACCATGGCTTGAAACGACCCCTGGGTCACCGCGCGGATCAGGTCTGCGGGGGTACCGGGCCACTCCCAGGGTTGGTTCTGGGGGGTAACTGCATGGGCGGTGGGGGGCGTTAACCCAGTGATGACACCGAAAGAGCAGGCGCCAACCAGCGCAAGGCCAGAAGCTCGCATCAGAACACTGCACTGAAGCCGCATGGCAAGCCAGCCCTGGGGCAGTAGTTCCCCCAGCCTAGGCGGCCCAAAACAGCTGTGATCACCAACACTGATCAATCACGTGGCAGTCGCCCACCCCGTAGCCACCAGTCACCGGCAAGCCAGGCAGCCTCTCCAGCGGCGGATATACCGCGCTCGGGACCGGTATGCACATCAAGAAGGCAAGCCTGAGGGCACAGGCCATTGGCGAGTTGGGGGGATCTTGATGGCTGTATTGATGCCTTCCTGGCAGCTTTGCATGACCTCCAGAGCAGTGCGGTAGGGCACTTGGATCAATACGAAGCGCTCAGGCAAGCAACACCAAAGATCAGGGCAGGTATAGACGAAACCCTGTTGCTGCAAGGGTTCTGCTGCTCTTAGGGTGCAGATATCGCTCCAGAAGATCAGGTTCAACGTTATGGCCCCAGCCATTTCCCCGATCGCCTCCTCTGCCACCCTGGCATTCCCTGGCCTGCTCCCCGAGGCACCAAGGCGGCTTTCGCCACCAGGCTCCAGTCGAAGCACCGTCCTGGCTGCCGATCTAGAGCACCTGGATGACCTGGAGCAGTCCCTGGTCGGCGAACGGATGCTGGCTCTGGTGCCAGGGCAAGACCCGATTGCTGCTATCTCGGCCTGGCTGCAGGGCAATCCGAGCCACGAATTGCATGTGGTGGCCCACGGTGCTCCTGGCGAGATCCATTTGGGCAGTGGTATCGATCGGATGGGTCTGCTGCAGCGGGCCGAGCAGATCGGCCGCTGGGGCGTGGAGCGCATCTACCTGTGGAG
>CALJTZ010000221.1 GCA_937975655.1 uncultured Synechococcus sp.
CGGTGCTCACGTGGTGGGCCGCCAGCTGGTGAGCAACAGCAGCCATCCCGCCAAGGACGCCTCGATCGCCGATCTGATCACGCGTCTGCACGAACTCCGCGTTCCGTAACCACGCTTCCGCCACCCCTCACCGGTTCAACCGCTGCATCTGCCAGGTGACCAGCGTGCCAATCGGGCTCCACAGCAGATAGAGGATCAGCAGCAGCACCGCTGGCAGGGAGTGCGGTTGCACCAGCACCAGCAGCACCAGGTAGCCCCCCATCAGCGCCCAGTTCCAGTGGGCGTTCCATGCCAACAGCGCCGAGGCGTAGAAGCAGGTGTAGATCGCGATCCAGATCAGCGGGATCAGGCCCTCGAACGTGAGCCAGGCCGGTCCTGGCCGATCGCGACGCCCATCCCGAGCGCTATGTGGTGGCATCGCACCGCCCTGGCGGAGCTGTGCCCGGTGAGCCGCAGCCAGGTGCGCCTCTACCCCGCCCACACCCAGACGCTGCCCGCTCGCCGCCATCCCTACGCCGAGGCCCTTCTGGCTGCGCTGCCAACTCCCTGGCGCGGCGGAAGGACAGCGACGCATCAGGCGGCTGAGGCTTGCTCCCAACGGAAGGCGCCCCGTGCTGGGGCGCCTTTGCACCGGTTGCGGATTGATCCGGTCGGGTGTCTGGGGTCCACGGTGGCTCCACGCCGTTGGCCTGGCGGGAGAGGAAAAGGGTGACGCTGGTGTGGAGCGATGCACAGGCCTTGACCTCCACAGTTGTGACCCTGGCCCGGGTTATTCAGCCCGGGATTTCAGTGGGCGGAACTCAGATCTGGCGTATCGCTCTATGCGGCTACGGGATGGCGTTCGCGCCGCGCCATCGAGAGACTGTCGGGTGGACGCATCGTTGGCGCACCTCCGTTGATCACACCGGCTCGGGCGAACCTGGCCGGACTCTCCTGGAGGACTTGGACCGGGTTGGCTCCGACCCTCCCCTAAAGTTTAAATTACGCCGATCTGGCGCTGGCGGCGATCCAGAGCGGTACCGGTTCCCGTACCACCGCAGCTCAGCCCGGCGGCAGGCCGATGTCCTCGCGCCAGAGCTCCGGCTTCTCGCACTGGAGCCGGTCCATCAACGCCACGCTGGCGGCGTCATCGAGGCACTCCACGGCGATGCCGGCCTCCTGCAGCCAGCCCTCGGCCCCCTGAAAGCTGTGTCGCTCGCCGATCAGCACCCGCCGGAAGCCGAGCAGCACCGCCGTGCCGGCGCACATCGGGCAGGGCGAGAGGGTGGTCACCAAGGTGAGCTCGCGCCAGTCGCGGCGGCGGCCGGCGTTGCGGATGCACTGCGTCTCGCCATGGCTGGTGGGGTCACCGCTCTGCACCCGCTGGTTGTGGCCGCGGGCCACCACTGTGCCGTCCTCCGTGGCCAGCACCGCCCCCACGGGGATGCCGCCCTCGCTCCAGCTGCGCTCCGCTTCGCTGCGGGCCTCGGCCATCAACCGCTCCATGGTGGTGCGATCCATCAGCGCCGCTCTCAGCTGCGTTCAGCATGGTCCCGGCGCGTCCAGCCGGGGCAGGCCTGCCGTTCGGTGAGAGCCTGGAACCATCGAACTTGCACCGATGGTTGCGCGGCTGCCCTGATCGAGCGCCATCAGCTGCAGCCCCATCCCGCAGGCGGCTGGTACCGCAAATTGCATCGCAGTGATCGGACGGTGCAGCGCGCCGATGGGGCGCAGCGCAGTGCCCTCACCCTGATCCTGTGGGGTTCCGTCCGCACGAACCGGCGCTCACCCCCGTGGCGGTGGTCCCGGCCGGCGGGTGGCAGGCGGCCCGCAGCCTGGGCGACTGGAGCCTGGTGATCGGCGCCGAACCTGGCGCTGGTCTGTTCAACGATCCCTACGGCGAACTCGACAACATCCACGGCGGCTACGTGCGCATGGGATCCGGCGGCCAGGCCGTTGCCTACAGCTGGCGCCACTGGCTGCCCCGCTGAGAAGTTGAGGGCAGCGGCAGCGGCTGGTGCATGACCTTCCGGCGCCGCGATGGCCTGCCCCCGCCGGCCTGGATGCCGGCCGGAACCTGACCTCAGGACGAACAGCTGTAGTGCGACACGCCGCCGGCGTTGAAGAACTCCCGGGGCTTCAGGCTGTCGTAGGTGGCTGCCAGCTCCGCTGCTGGTGCGTCGTAGGGATGGCTGAACACCTCCTGCAGCTCCTGGATCAGGGTGGTGTCACCGAGTTCTGCCTGCCGATAGGCCGGGGCAACCAGCCACTCGCGCCAGGTGATGGCGGGGTTCACACGCTTCATCGCGGCGGATGTCTCGCTGAGGTTGCCGTTGCCCGAGAGCTGGTCGCGCCAGCGTTGCAGCCAACTGTCCCACTGCGCCTTGAGCTCCTCGGAGCTGGGCAGGTAGAAGCTGTCTTCCAGGGCTGAGGGGTGCTCGGGAATCTCGGAGAGCCGGCGGAAGAAGATCGTGTAATCCACCTTGGAAGCCACCATCAACTCCAGAAGCTCGTTCACCAGCGCGGCGTCGTAGTGAGCGAGGCCCAGCTTGCTGGCCCACATTGCCTCGATTTCCTGCTGCATGGCTGCGGCGAAGCCGTCGCGGATCTGATCCAGCTTTGCTGTCGCCTCCGTGTTGCCGGCAAGCAGCAGCCGGATGGCGGCCCAGAACATCTGGTAATTGGCTTCAGCGGCAACCGGTTGGTTGAAGAAGCAGAAATGGTCGCCGCCGCCGGTCCAGGGCTGGAAGCGGGGATCGAACAGTTCGCAGAATCCAAATGGGCCGTAGTCGAGCGTGTAGCCACCGGCGGCGCAGTTGTCGCTGTTGAAATTGCCTTGGCAGAAGCCCACGCGTATCCAGTGGCTCACCAGAGCGATGAGCCGCGTGCGAAACAAGTCGGCCAGCTCCACCACCTGATCGCTGAACTCCAGGCTCGGATCGATCTCCGGCCGGTAGTTGCGCTCGATCAGGTGCGCCACGATCATCCGCAGCTCGTTCAGCGCAGCCGGATGGGCTTCGCTGCGCGCGCGCCGGGCAAACAACTCCAACTGGCCCACCCGCAGAAACGAGGGCGCCACCCGGGTGGTGATCGCGGCGGGGTTGTCTACCAGGATGTCGGGATCGAAGGATCGGGAGTCCGGCGCGTACCAGGGCCGGCGCACGGTTTCGGCGCGGGAGGCGTAGAGCGTCAGCGAGCGGGAGGTGGGAACCCCCAGGGCATGCATGAACTCCTGCGCCAGGAACTCCCGCACGCTCGAGCGCAGCACCGCCCGCCCATCAGCTCCGCGGCAATAGGGCGTTGGGCCGCCGCCCTTGAGTTGCAGTTCCCAGCGCGTGCCGTTGAACAGGCCTTCAAACACGGAAATGGCGCGGCCATCGCCATAGCCATTGCCATTACCATTGCC
>CALJTZ010000222.1 GCA_937975655.1 uncultured Synechococcus sp.
TGCCCTGCAACGGGCCCAGGAACAGGTGCCCCGGGGCGCCACCGTGACCGGCAGCCGGTGCACCGAAGTGAACGTGCGGACGGGCAACTACCGCTACATCTGCACCGTCACCTACACGGAGACGCCGCCCGCCGCCGCTAGCCCCAACGGATCCAGCGCACCGAGGCCTTGACCGGCGGCAGGGGCACCAGGGCACACACCAGCTCCAGGCTGCAGTGGGCATAGCGGGGATGCTCCGCCAGCCAGCAGCCATAGGCGGCGGCTAGGCGTTGCCGCTTGCGGTGATCCAGGCTCGCCACCCCCCAGCCATCGGGCCCGCAGCGCTGGCGCGCCTTCACTTCCACCAGCAGCAGGCGCCCCGGTTTATGCAGCAGCAGATCGATCTCCCCCCAGCGGCACCGCCACTGGCGCTGCAACATCCCCCAGCCCTGCTGGCGTAACAGGCGCAGAGCGCGCTGCTCGGCCCAATCACCCTGGCGCTGCTGCGGGGTGCGCGACATGGCATGGCCCTGAACCGGCCTGAGGGTTCCCCGGCGGCGGGGCCGCGGGCCGCGCTCAACCGGGCAGCTGTCCGCGCAACTCCTTAAGGCAGTACTTGCAACCGCCGGTGGTCACCAGGTGGCGCTCGGGGGTGATGGCGATCAGGCGCACCGGATGCTCGCGGCAGCGAATCTTGATCGGGGTCTTGAAGCTCTTGTACACGATGGCGTTGTAGTCGTAGCGCTCCCCAAAGCGGGCCTTGGCCCGGGCCAGAAAGGTCTCCCTGTCGATCGGGTTGCCCATGGCGCAGCTTTGGCGCCTGCGGAGGCTAGAGGACGGGGGCCTCGGGAACTGTTCCCAGCGGTCCGTCCCCACGGGAGCTGCCTAGGGTTGCGCCAGCTCCAGTTCCCCGATGATGCGCCGTCTGCTGCGTGCCCTGGCCCTGCTGATCCTGCCGCTGGTGTTGCTGTGCAGCGCCGCGCAGCCGGCCCAGGCCGCCATGGATTACGCCAAACAGGTGCTGATCGGCCACGACTTCGCCGGCAGCGACCTGCGCGGGGTGACCTTCAACCTCACCAACCTGCGGGACGCCGACTTTCATGGGGCCGATCTACGCGGCGCCAGCCTGTTCGGGGCCAAGCTGCAGGACGCGGACCTCTCGGGCGCCGACCTGAGTGACGCGACGCTCGATGCAGCGGTGCTCGATGGCACCAACCTCAGCAACGCGGTGGTGGAGAACGCCTTCGCCTTCAACACCAAGTTCCACAACGTGCAGATCGCAGGCGCGGATTTCACCAACGTGCCCTTTCGCGGCGACGTGCTCAAGACCCTCTGCGCCTCTGCCAGCGGCACCAACCCCGTGACCGGCCGCGCCACCAAGGACACCCTGGAGTGCCCCTGAGATGAGCTTCGATGCCCGCAGCCTTGAGCGGCTCCAGCAACTGGGCCGCAGCCTGCCCAAGCCCCTGCCCAAGCCGCAGGCGCCCAGCCCAGCCGACACCCCCGCCTCGCAGAAACGCCACCGGGTAGAAACCGAAACCGATCCGGAAGCCCTGTTCCGTGAGCTGATGCTGGTGAGCCCCGATGGCACGGTGCCACCCCACCTACTGGATCGCCTCAAGCAGGCGGAACGCGACAAGGTGCACAGCCAGCAGGAGGCCCAGCGCCGGGCCCAACAACAGGCCCAGAGGCAGGGCAGCGCCAATGGCGGCCTCAAGCCCCGCGGTACCGCCAACGAACTGCGGCCCAACCAGCAGCGGCGCAAGCCGGCCAACAGCGAGGAACTGGAGCTCTACACGGCCTTCCAGCACTTGCTCCTGGAGGGCGACGAGGAGGACGCCTGAGCCGCGCAATCAGTACGCACGTACTAGTATCGGGATCCTGACCGGTTGGCCGTGCTCGACGTCCCGTCTGCCAAGGCGCGGCTGTGCCTGGGCTCCGCTGAGCTGCTGGGCCCCCTGCGGCTCGAGCGCAACGCCCTGCAGCTGCCCCTCGCCGGGGACACCGTGGCCGCCGGCTTTCCCAGCCCCGCGGACGATTACATCGACGTGGGCATCGACCTCAACGAGGCGCTGATCCGCCATCCCAGCAGCACCTTCTTTCTGCGGGTGAGTGGCGACTCCATGACCGGCGCCGGCATCCACCACGGTGACCTGCTGCTGGTGGATCGCAGCCTGGAGCCCCGGCCCCAGCGCATCGTGGTGGCCGTGCTGGATGGGGCCTTCACGCTCAAACGCCTCACCCGGCACCGGGGCCAGCTGCGCCTGGAGGCCGCCAACCCCGCCTACCCACCGCTCGAGCTGCACCAGTGCGGTGACGTGCAGATCTGGGGGGTCGCCATCCACGTGATCCACCCGCTCTGAGCCCACCAGCCATGGCCGATGCCCTGGTGCTGATCGACGGCAACAACTTCTACGCCTCCTGCGAGCAGGCCCTCGATCCGGCCCTGCGGGACAAGCCCGTGGTGGTGCTCTCCAACAACGATGGCTGCGTGGTGTCGCGCAGTGCGGAGGCGCGCCATCTCGGCATTCCGATGGGGGCCCCGGCCTTCCAGCTGCGCGACCTGTTGCAGCGCCAGGCGGTGGTGGTGCGCAGCTCCAATTACGCCCTCTACGGCGACATGAGCCAGCGGCTGATGAGCAGTCTTGAGCCCTGGCTTGCCGAGCTCGAGGTGTACTCGATCGACGAGGCCTTCGGACGTCTCCCCCGGCCCCGCCATGGCGATCTGCAGGGCTGGGGCCGGGAGCTGCGGGCGCGCATCCACCGCGACCTGGGCCTGCCGATCGCCATCGGCATTGCCCCCAGCAAGGTGCTGGCCAAGCTGGCCAACCGCATCGCCAAGGGGGAGAGCCAACACGCCGGCGTGTTCGACCTCGGCAGCAGCCAGGACCCCGCCCGCTGGCTGGCGGGCGTGGCCATTGAGGACGTCTGGGGGATCGGCCGCAAACTCAGCCGCTGGTGCCGGCTGCGGGGCGTGGCCACGGCCCTGCAACTGCGGGACATGCCGAGCGGGGAACTCAAGGCCAAGGCCGGCGTGGTGGGGCTGCGGCTGCAGCAGGAATTGCGCGGCATCAGCTGCCTCCCCTTGGAGGAGGGCCCCAGCGCCAAGCGGGAAACCTGCGTGAGCCGCAGCTTCAGCCAGCCCATCGAGGCGGAGGCACCCCTGCGGGAAGCGGTGGCCAGCTACGTGGTGCGGGCGGCGGAAAAACTGCGGCGCCAGGGGCAGCGGGCCGGCCGGCTCACGGTGTTCGCCCGGACCAGTCCCTTCAGCTCCGGCCTCTACAGCAATGCCGCCAGCCTTGCCCTGCCCGTGGCCAGCAACGACACCGGGGTGCTGCTGGCGGCCGCATTGCAGCTGGTGCCGGCGCTGTACCGGCCCCACAAGAGATTCCAGAAGGCCGGCGTGCTGCTGCAGGAGCTGCAGCCGGACTCGCAACTGCAGCACCACCTGCTGGTGCCCCTGCCGGCGGAGCAACAACAGCGGCGCACTGCCCTGTTGCAGTGCGTGGATCGGCTCAACCGCCGCTACGGCAGCGGCACCGTGCAATGGGCCGCCTGCGGCCTGAAGCCCACCTGGACCATGCGGCGCGATCAGCTCTCCCAGGCCGCCACCACACGCCTCAGCGACGTGCCCACGGTATGGGCCCTCTGAAGGCCAAGCTGGCGTTCAGATCTCGCCGTACTGCTTAATGGCCTGGGCCTTGCAGAAGGTCTTGGCCTGCTCAATGGAGTCGCGGGCTTTGAGACGCTGCACCACGCAGGTGCAGGTGGCTTCGATCATGCCGGCGGGGGCTGTCTTACCGGCCTTGGTGATCTCCTCCTGCATGTCCTTGCTGCAGTAATGCATCACCATCTGATCCATCATGTTGGCCTTGGCGGAGCCGCCAGCGCAGGCAGCAACGAGAACGCCGGCAACGGCCACCACAGCGGGACGAGACAGCAGACCCATCGACAGACCGGAACAGAACAGGAGCGTGTCCTAACAGATGTGCGGGGGATTTAGGCCGATAGCGCATCAGGCTGCTGAGCTATCCCACCGGCCACTTCCTCGTAGCTGGCCCGGCGTTGCTGATCCAGATGGGTCACGTGCTTGCGCTCGTTGTAATAGAGCTGCTGGAACTTCAACGCATCACTGTTGAGGTCGGCGAACATGGCGTCAATGCGGGTCTCCATGTCGAGGCCGGGGTTGCTCAACCCGGTGGTGGCACCAGCCGCCAGGTGCTCCTCCGTCTGGGATTCCTCGAGCAGCCGGGCAATGCAGTGCTCCAGGGTTTGCAGCCGCTGGCTACTCCAGGCACTGAGCAGGTGGCGGCAACGCTTGAGGCTGCGCTGCCGCTCCAGCGCCGCCGTGGCGCCCCGCAATTGCAACAGGGCCTGGTTGAAGGCCATGCGCTGCACCTCGGTGGGCTCCAGCAAGGGGGTGAGGCGGGTGAGCAGGGCGCTCTGCTCCACCAGCAGCTGATCGCCCAGCAGCCTGGGCAGATCGAGATCGGCCAGGTCGTGGCCGGGATCGGTGCCGCGGTTCACCGCCTCGAGGCGGCCGGCGCCGAGGTTGTCCTCCTCGAGGCCGCCGATGGCCGCCCAGAGCTGGCGGTGATGGGCAATGGCGAAGTCGTCGAGCTCACGGCGGCGCAACTCGGCCCGAATGGCGCCGCGGTGCATGGGGCAATGCAGGTAAAGCCGCAGCAGTTCGGCCTCGGCCCGCTCCCGCAGGCCCGCCTCACCGGGTTGCTCCCACTTCTGGGATCGGCCATGCCAGCGCTGGCCCTTCACCTGCTGCCGCAGGTCATCCTCGAGCTGGATAGCGAGCCGGGCCTGACCCCCACTGAGGCGCTCGGCCACCTGCTGCAGGTAGCGGGAGCGCACGGCACTGGCGGGCAACTTGCCCAGGAGCGCCACCAGGGCTGTCACCGCCTGCTGGAACTGGTCCACCTTGGCCAGGTCCCGCCCTGCGAGCACCTGATCGATCTGCCAGTCGAGCCAGAGGGGTGCAGAGTCCAGCAACGAGCGGTACTCGCCGGCCCCGTGCTGCTGGAGGAACTCGTCAGGGTCCTTGCCGGCGGGCAACTGCAGCACCCGCAACTCCAACTGCCCCTGCAGGGCCAGCTGCTCCACTTCGCCAATGGCCCGCTGGGCGGCCCGCACGCCGGCGCCGTCGGTGTCGAAGTTGAGGATCAGGCGCTTGCTATCGCAGCAGCGGCAGAGCTGGGTGATCTGCTGGCTGCTGAGGGCCGTGCCCAGGGCAGCCACGGCATTGGTAATGCCGGAGGCATGCAGGGCGATCACGTCGAAGTAGCCCTCCACCACCACGGCCCGGTCGTCCTTGCGGATGGCCGAGCTGGCCTTGTCGAGGCCGAAGAGGTGCTTGCCCTTCTCAAACACCTCCGTTTCCGGGGAGTTGAGGTATTTGGGTTCGCCACCATCGAGGCTGCGGCCACCGAAGCCGATGATCCGGCCCTGGCGATCGGCGATGGGCACCATCACCCGATGGCGAAAGCGGTCGTAGAAGCCATCACCACCCTTGCGGGGCACCACCAGCCCAGCGGCCTCCAGCAACTCCGGGGCCAGCCCCTCCACCTGCTGCAGGTGGCTCAGCAGACCATCCCAGCGCTCGGGCGCGTAGCCGAGCCCGAAGGCCTCCAAGGTGGTTTCGCTCAAGCCACGGCCCTCGCGCAGATAGGCCAGGGCGGAAGTGCCCTCAGGGGAGCGCAGCTGGGCACGGAACCAGCCGGCTGCCAGGGCCAGGGCCCGATGCAACTGCTCGCGGCGGGAGAGCTGCTGGCGCAGGCGCTCCTGCTGGGGGCCCTCCAGGGTTTCAATCGGCAGCTGGTACTTGCGCGCCAGCTCCAGCACCACATCGCTGAAGCTGTTGCGCTGCAGCTCCATCAGGAACTTGATGGCATTGCCACCGGCCCCGCAGGAGAAGCAGTAATAGAACTGCTTGGCCGGAGACACCGTCATCGACGGTGACTTGTCGTCGTGGAAGGGGCAGATACCGACAAACTCGCGCCCCTTCTTCTTGAGCACCACGTGCTCCCCCACCACATCGACGATGTCGGCGCGTTCCTTGACGGCCTCGATCGTGCGGGGATGAAGGCGAGGGCTGCTCAAGGGCGCGGCGGCGGCAAGGGGAGCACGATTCTGACGGTTCCGCTGGGAAGCGCCCACAACCCCTGCCAGAGTGCGCCAAGAACTGACCATGGGGCCGTGAACAGCCGCAGCGCGCCCAGGCGATCACAGCGATGGACCCGCTCTCTGCTGTCAGGGCTACTGGGGATCCTTCTGATGGTGATCGGGCCCTGGAGCCCGCTATGGGCCAGCCCGGCGCCGATGCGCCCCAGCGGCACGCCGACCATTCCGCTCGCAGAGCAGCCCTTCTATCCAGATCTGCTGGCGGCAGCCGCCCGCTGGCGGGATGCCCCCCTGGGCCAGGTGGTGGGGGAGAGCCCACAAGAAACACTGCTCAACTTCTATGCCGTGATGGCACGGGTGGCCAACGAGCTCGCGCTCGCCACCCACAATCCTCAGCAGGACCCAGGCCTGTTCTGGAGCCCGGCAGCACGCCAGCGGATCGACGCAGCACAGCAGCTGTTTGCCCTGGCGGTGCAGGCGCTCGATGCCAGCGCCTTTGCGGAAAGTGTGCGGGACGACATGGCTGATGAGGCCGCCATGCAGCTCAAGGAGGTGCTGGATTACGTGTTCACCCACAGCACCGTGCCGATCACGATTCCGGATTCGGCAGGGCTGAAAACCCTGAACAACCAACGCAGTCAGGCCAGTCAGAGCTGGACGCTTGGCGATACAGCCATCACCCTCACCAGTGAGGCAAGCAAGCCGGAGGGCAGCCCCGGTTTTGTGTTCTCCGCAGGAACGGTGAGCCAGATCGCCCGGATGTACGGCGAAATCAAGCACAAACCAACGGTAGAACAACCATTCGCCACGCCTGATCTCTACAGCGGGTACATCTACACACCGGGATACCTGGCAGCGCCGAAGTGGTATTTAAGGCTGCCCGCCAATGTGCGCCGCGTCCTGGACATGGCCATCGATGGGCAGACGCTGCTGCAAGTGTGTGCCGTGTTGGCCACTCTGCTGCTCTACGGCTGGATGATACTGATCATCTCCCGCCGGCTCTTCTACACCTACGGCTACTGGCAAAACGACGAGAAGACATCACTACGCGCTTGGCATCAGGACAACATGGCCTGGTATCGGGTGCTGCTCGTTCTGCCGATGCTGCCGCTCACACGAGTGAGCGAGATCTTCATCGACGACTACGTGAACTTCACCGGCACTCCCCTGGTGGTGGTGACGTATCTGTTCTTCATCTGCTATTTCGTTGCCAGCAGTTTCTTCTACTTCTTTCTGTTCGAAGCCCTGGGCCGCAGCATCTCGGAATGGCTGGTGCAGCTGCGTGGCGGCGGCTCGGGCACCGATCTGCAGCTGCGGCGCGTCAGCAACCTGGTGATGCCGGTGTGCCGGGTGCTGGGCGGATTGGTGGCCACGGTGCTGATCTACCGGTTGCTGATCGTGCTAGGCCTGCCCTCCACC
>CALJTZ010000223.1 GCA_937975655.1 uncultured Synechococcus sp.
GGGCCCACCGGGCCCCCCTTCCGGCCCCTGATGCGCCCGCTGCTTCGTGCCTCGTCGCCGCCGCCCGCCGACTCCACGCGGGCCGTCCGGGAGCGCGGCAGGGCGAGGGGGGGGCCCTTCCCCCTGCTGGTGTTGCGGCGGCAACCTGCGTCCTGGCTGGCCCGCTCGCTGGCGGATCCAGGGCTGGCGCAACTGTCTGACGACGACCGCACCCTGGTGATCGCCAGCCGCTGACGATGGAGCAGTCGTTCATCACCAGCAGCGGTGAGCGCCTCTCCCTGCGCCTGCAACCCGGTGCCCGCCTGGGTGCCGGCGGCCAGGGCCAGGTGTTTCGCACCAGCCTGGGCGGCACACCCGTAGCCGTGAAATTGCTGCGCAGCGTTGATGTGGCGCGGCTTGAGGCCCTGCGCCAGCTGCCACCCGCCTGCGCGAAATACGCCACGCTGCCGCAAGCCGTTCTTCACCACTGGCGAAATGGTGCGCGGGCCGAGGCGGCCGGGTATGTGATGCCCTGCATCGCGCCAGAGAGCAGCCTCTCGGCGGCGCGGCTGTTCAACTTCGATGAACTGCGGCGCCTGCGCCGTTTCACCTGGCGTGATGCGGTGCTGGCAGCGCTGCTGCTGGCGGAAGCGGTGGCGGCGTTGCACACCGAGGGGGTGGTGATCGGTGATCTCAACCCAGAAAACGTGCTGTTCAGCCAGGCGGCAACGCCGTGCGGCTGGAGGGCCGTGCTGCTGGATAGCGACAGCTTCCAGATCCGCAGTGAGGATGGCCAGCGCTTTCACTGCGGCGTGGCACGGCCGCTCTACACCGCGCCGGAGCTGGTGGGTTGTGATCTCAGCCGCACCTGGCGTGAGCGGAGCAGTGATCATTTCGCCCTGGCGGTGCTGGTGTATCAGCTCCTGCTGCACGATCACCCCTACGACAACGCCATCAACAGCGCCGAGCCGGATCTGCCCATCGGCGACAAGATCCGGCGCGGCCTCTACCCCCATGCCGCCACCGTGCCCGCCGGCCTGCGAGCCAGCCCGGCACGGCCAGCGCCGCAGGAGGTGTCGACTGCCCTGGCGGAGGCGTTTCAGCGCAGCTTCGCGTTAGACCCCCACCTGCGGCCGACGGCGGCTGAGTGGGTGCTTCTGCTGCGGGACCTGCATCGCCAAGTGGTGACGTGCAGCCGCACCCCCCAGCACCATCACCCCAACGGCAAACCCTGTCCGTGGTGTGCGGTGGAACGGCGCATCGGCCAGCCAATCTGCCGCTTCCCCAACGCCGCCAGCCCCGCGCCAGAACCCGCAGTAGCCAGCACCAGTAATCACTGGGAGACGTTGGATCGGACGCTGCGTGATGCCTTCCGCTGCCACCACCAACGCGCCGCCGAGCTGCTGCAGCGCCGCGAGGCCATGGCCCAACAGCTGCGGTTGCGCCACCACGAGCTGGAGACGTTGCTCAACCGCAATGGTGGCTCGGGCCACTGGCTGGATCAGATGCTTCTGCAGCGTCGCCAGGCGTCATTGCGCATCCGGCTGAGCAACTGGTTTGGTGACCCCCATGCCGCCGAAGAGCGCCGCAACGCCGCTACGCAACTGCTGCAAACGGCTGACGCCAACAGCGATCTGGTGCGTCAGCAGATTGGCCAGCTGAAGCAGAAGCACTTGGAGCTGCAACGAGAGCTGTCTGCGCTCGATCTCTCGCCACTGCTTGAGATCTTGGCGAGCGACGATCCGCAATCGGTGGCAGAGCCACGCCTCCGCGAGGCCATCAGCCACAGCCGTGAACGCTGGTTGCGCCAACAGCTCAGCCTTGAACCGCTGCGCACCTGGCAGATCGAAGGCTTCGGGGATGCACGCCTGAAGCTGCTCGAGAGCCATGGCCTCTGCAATGGCGAGCAGCTGCGCACCCATATCGACCGTCTGCCAGCCCTGCCCGGGATTGGGGTCGGGCTGCAGGCACGGTTGCGAATGCGTCTAGAGCAAGCCGTGCAAAGGCTCGAGGCCCGCGCCAATGCAGCCGGGATGGGGCCTAGCCGTGAGGATCTCGTGCCGCTGCCAGAGCTACTGGCCCTGCAAAACGGTGAACAGCAGCTGCAGGGCCTCAGTCGCGCGCTGGCGTCCTTCACAGACTCGATCGAGGCTCTGCACACCACGATCCTTGAGCGACGCAACGCCATGGAGATCCAACTGAAGGAGTTTGAGGCC
Organism: uncultured Synechococcus sp.; assembly: GCA_937975655.1. Lineage (GTDB taxonomy): Bacteria > Cyanobacteriota > Cyanobacteriia > PCC-6307 > Cyanobiaceae > Vulcanococcus. The sequence continues at coordinate 2,196 of CALJTZ010000223.1, forward strand.
CTGTGTTGAGGCCAGCTGGACCGTCGTTCGCAGTAGTGCAGGAGCAAGGCAGGTCTGCATCGGCAACGCTGGTTGCAGTTCAGCCCAGAGCCTGATGAGCCCGAGCAACGAGCAGCCTCTGAACCCCTCCGCTGATGACGCCAAGGCCAGCAACGGTCGCTACCGCTTCCAGGCCGGCAAGCCCGTGGATCCCGATGACGGCTTGCATCCCGAGTTGCGCAGCAGCGCCTTCAACGACACCGCCGCCACGCCCGCCGTCGCCATTCCCAATAGCCCTGAGCAGTTGATTGCCATGCAGGAGAACAAGCCCGAGCGCCATGAGAAGCGCGCCGAACCCACCAGCCCCAAGGTGAGCCAGGTGATGGAGCTGATCGAGAAACTGGAGACCAATGCCTACGAGGATCAGCAGATCGCTTTGGCGCTCGTGCGGCACCTCGAGCAGTTCCACGACAACGTGGTGGAGGAGATGCAGGAGGACAGCGAGGCCAAGCACACCCAGATCGTGAGCTGGGCCATCGATGCCGACCGGTTGATGCGCTGCCGGATGCTGCTGGAGAGCGTCGACCTCGACTGAGCCAGCCATGCCCCCCCCTGATCTCGCCCAATGGCTGACTGAACTCGACCAGTGCCCAGCCAGCGCAGTAGAGCAACCGTTGATGCAGGAGCTGTATCAACAGAATCCCCTGTTCTTCACCGCACTCAGCCTGCGCCAACGCTGGCAGCTGCTGGTGGGTCTGCACATCACCCTGCTGGATTTCACGAGCGCCAGTTTCAGCCCATTGGGGCTGGAGGCCCAGCATCTGCCATTGCCGGTGCGCCACTTGAGGCTTCCCTTGTCACAAGTGTTGGATGCCCTGGTGAGTGCTGGCTTCGAACTCGATCAAGTGGCCTGGTCCGAGGAGCTCGCTCTGGAGCTGAGCGAGCAGGAGGAGGCTGCCTGTGATCAGGTGCTCACAACTCAGGAATCAGCGGTGCTGCAGCAGCAGTTGATCAGCCGGGGCCTGGCCTTCCTGGCCACATGCGACCTCCGCGAAACGGGCCTCACGTTCAACTGAGGACCGTCCTTCGCACGAGCAACACCTATCGCATCTGCGCCCCCCGGCAGGCTGGTCGTCATCAGACCCCAGAGAACCCCCACCCCTCAGTTCCATGGCCGAACGCCTGATTACCCCCACCCAACTCGCCCTGTTCAGCCGCAGCCCCGTGATTGGCGCCTGGTGGGAAGAGCTGAAGGCCCAAGGCTTGTTCAAGGAGCAACGGCCTGAGACGACCCCTCTGGATGATCTGCTGTTCAAGCAGGGCCATCAACACGAGGAGGTGTTGCTGGAGTGGCTGGAGGCTGAGGGCAAAGACGTTTACCGCCATCAGCCGGTTGAGAAGGAAGGCCCGCCGCAAGAGGAGGACTACGCCAAGACCAAAGACGCGATGCGCCAAGGCCGGCAGTACATCCACCAGGCAGCCCTGAAAAACGCAGAGATTCGCGGCTGGGCAGACCTTCTCGAACGCATCGAGAAACCATCAGCTCTCGGGGATTGGAGCTACATCCCGATCGAATGCAAACTCTCCAGCCACCCCAAGCCCATCTACCTCGTGCAGGCCTGCGCCTACTGCGAACTGCTGGAGCCAATCCTGGGTGAACGGCCCAAGCACTTCAAGCTCTACCTCGGAGGGCGTCGCTTTGAGTTGGGGGAGCACGGCTACCCAGTGGAGCGCTTCTGGAGCTGGTACGAACAGCTGCGCCAGCGCTACCGCAACTTCCGCGCCGCCTTTGATTCCAGCCAGGAACCAGACGATGCGCCTGGGGATCACGGCCAATGGGAGCCGTTTATTGAGGAACGCCTAAAGAAGAAGAGAGATGTGATCCTCGTTGCAGGTTTAAGCGGGAGTCAGCGCGACAAGCTCAAGAGAGCCGGCATTCACACCATTGAGAAGCTCGCTGCACTAACAGAGCAGAGCCGCGTACCAAGCGTGAACTCCGACATCCTTCAACGTTTACGCGAGCAGGCCGCCATTCAGGTCGAGACCAGAGCAGACGATGAAAGGCCAGCCTTCCGGATGCGGCCCATCGAAGAGCAAGGGCGCGGCCTTGCCCTGCTTCCCAGCCCAAATGAAGGCGATATTTGGTTTGACATGGAGGGCGATCCCTTTGCGAATAGCGGTGATGGCCTGGAGTACATGTTTGGGTATCTCTGGCAAGAAGACTCGAATTACCATTTCAATACATTT
>CALJTZ010000224.1 GCA_937975655.1 uncultured Synechococcus sp.
TGGCGATGTTCCGGGGGGCCTTGGGCAGGAGATCCAGCACTGGCACCACCGCCAGATCCAGCACGTGTTGCTCCAGCAGCACCAGGGTGCGCCGCTCCCCAAACCAGTGCCGCTCCAGGGCCGGCGGATGCCGATCGCTGGTCTTGGTTTGAATCGCCCCGTTCCACGCGGAGCCCACCCAGCGCAGTTCCTCTGGCGCCTGATGGATCCGCAGCTGCTGCGAGGAACGCCGCAGCTCCTGCAGCAGGGCGTGGTTGGCCAGGGCCCTGTATTGGCCGTCGGGCTGTTTGGTGAAGTTGAGGCCCAGCCGGGAGCTCACCTGCCGGTAGATGCGTGACACCGAACTCTGATCGCGCTGGATCTAGAGTGCCACCTCCTTGGTGCTGGGGGGGATCTCCAGCAGATCAATCACGGGGATGCCGTCGAGGAGGATGTCGGGCATGGTGATCGGGCCGGCGGGGAGAGGCTCCCGGCCGGAATTCGGGGTATGTGCAATGTGCATGCACTGATGCACTTGCTCAATACCCAGTGGTGGGTAAGGGCGCCTCAGCCGGCGGTGGTGAGGGCCTGAAACACCAGGTCCACCTGGGCTCCACCCCCTGCACGCGTGCCCAGTTCCACGCTGCCCCGGTGGTTGTCCATGGTGGTGCGCACCACAAACAGCCCCAGGCCGCTGCCGTTGCTCTTGGTGGTGTGCAGCGGGTGCACCTCAGTGGCATCGTCCTGGAAGCCTGGGCCGTTGTCGGCCACCCGGAGCCGCCAGTGCTCCTGCTCCCGCCGCAGGCTGACGCCGATCCAGGGGGCCCTGGTGGTGCTCCCCACCAGGGCTTCCGCCGCATTGCGTAGCAGGTTCACGATGGCGATCTGGATCTGGGCCGCGTCGCCCTCGATCCAGGCCGGTGTCGCTCCGGTCTGATCCAGGCCCGTGCTGTCGATGCCGAGCCGGGCGGCGGCGGTGCCGGTGCGGGCGTACAGAACCGCACTCTGCGCAACGGCCCGCAGGTCGAGCCGTTGGTGCTCCGTCTGCACATTGCGCAGCAGGCTGCGCATCTTTTCGATAGTCACCACCACTCGGTTGGCTTCGTCCCGGATGCTCTGGAGTTGCTCGCGCCAGGCGGCGGGGAGTTCGCTCTCCTGGTCGGCCCGGGCTCGCTCGAGCAGCAGCTGGCTATTGAGCAGCAGCACGCTGAGGGGCTGATTGATTTCGTGGGCCACCGCGGCCGCCTCGAGGCTGCTGCGCAGCTTGTCCTTCAGCAGGGCCAGGGTCTGGGCATCCCGGTAGCGCTCGCGCTCCATCAACTGGCGCAAGCTCTCCTCCCGTTGGCGCAGCTCGCCGGTGAGGGCGTTGAAGCGTGCGACCAGCTGGCTGATGGAGGCCTCCAGGCTGGCCATCTCCTCGCCTGCATCACTGCCGAGCTGGCTCTCCAGGCTCAGGGTGGCCTGGGGGTTCGGATCCTCGAGGCTCTCGCTCAACTGCTGGGCAGCCCCCTGCAGTTGCCTGAGGGGCAGGAGCAGAGAGCGGATCAGCCGGCTCAGCACCCACAGGGCCACCGCCAGGGCCGCACTGGTGGCGGCCAGGGCCAGCCAGGCATCGCGCTCGCTGTTGGTGGCCCTGGCATCGGCGGCGATGGCCGTGAGCAGGAGCCAGTTGAGCCCTTCCTGCTGTCCCCAGGGGCTGGCTTCGATCACATAGGGATGCCCTCCAACACGCACCCGCTCGGGATGGTTGGTGCGCAGGGCCCGTGGTTCCGCCGGGCGAGCCTCAAAGAAGGCGCGCCGGAGCGCCTGGGCCAGGGGATCCTTCACGCTCTGGAGGGAGGCGCGTGCCATGCGGCCCTGGACGCGCTCCAGGGTGTAGCTGGGCCTTGAGCTGGCCACCAGCCTGCCGTCGGGCTCCACGATCAGGGCCAGGCCATCGCGGTATTTCCATACGCCTTGCAACCAGGTGCTCAGTTGACTGAGCACCATGTCCACCCCAATCACGCCGATCAAGCGCTGGCCCGGCCCATAAATGGGCGCGTTGTAGGAGATCGAGAAGATCTCCGGCTTGTCCTCCCAGGCGTAGATCGAGCTCCATGTGGGCTTGCCGGATTTCACGGTGTCGGCGTACCAGGCCTCCTCGTGGAAGGCGTTCATGCCGGGGATTGTCTCCAGCAGCTTCCCGCGTTTGCCGTCGCGCTCCATGGCGTAAACGCCGATGGTTCCCCGGCCCAGTTTCGGGGTGTCTTCATTCAGCAGCAGCTGGCCGTCATCGGTGCGTTCGATGCCGATGAATTCGCCGCTGGCGCTGCCGTAGTTGATGTAAGCCACCGGAAACACCTGCATCTGGCGCCAGAACACCTGGCTGAGATGGTTGAAATCCTTCAGGGTTTCCGGGTTGGTGGTCACCTCCAGCAGGTTGAGGTCGTTGATGGTGCGCGGGAAGCTGAGCTTCTGTGAGAGCCGTTCCGATAGCTCACGGATCGAGGCATTGCGTCGGTAGAACTCGCTCACCTGCAGGCCGCTGCGCTGGCCTGGCCCTGGCGCCTGGGCTGGCCGGCTGGCGAGCCGGTGGCCGGGCTGCAGATCCTGTCGCTGGCCGCGCTGCTGCTGCTGTTGCCCGGCGCGCCTTCGGCGCGTTCGGCCTTCCTGCG
>CALJTZ010000225.1 GCA_937975655.1 uncultured Synechococcus sp.
CGCCCACGAAGCCACCCATATCGCCCAAAGCTGCCGTCAAGCCCGCGAGGGCAAGGCGGGCCTTGGATTAGCTGCTGCCAGGCTCTATGGATTACCGCAATCTGTCAGAGCTGACATTCAGAAGTCGATAGCCTCCAACCAGTCCAGCAACCCTCGATCGCTGCAATGGCGTATCGAGGCAGAAGCGATGGCTCTGGAGGAGACGCCTGATCAGGTGATTGGTGCCTTGCAGCAGTTCTGCAGATGAATCCATTGGCCTGGTGTTGCTGCTCAGATTCAGGGTTTAACTTCTGAGCGCTGCTGCCACATCTGCCAACCGCAAGAGCAGGGTGTTCGGATCCGTCGGCGATGGGTCAAAGCCCATGTGGAGATAAAAGGAGCGGGCTGTGGCAGAAGCGGCATGCACGAGGATGCCGCGCACTCCGATCTGCTCACTGGCCTGGAGCACTCGTTCAAAGGCATCGGCCAACAGGGCGCGGGAGAGCCCTTGGCCTTGCACACTGCTGCAAACGGCAAGACGTGCCAGAACCACCACCGGAATGGGATCCGGCATGTTGCGCCGAAAGCGACCAGGGCTCGCGAGCAGCGAGACAGCCCCTGAAGCCAGGGCCACATGGGCCTTCACCGCACCATCGTCATCACACACCACAAACGTGCGGGTGGCACCGCTGCGCTGATTGGCCAGGGCGCGTTGCTGGAGCCAATGGTTGAGGCTGGTGTCGCCGCAGTCAAAACCGGCTGTGCGGTGCTGATCGGATAAGGGCTGCGGCGCTTCCAGATCCATCAGGGCTGCCAGGGCCTGGGAGCTGCCATGGTGCGCCGAAGGCGCTCATTGGGCTGCGGGGGCGCATCCAGTTCGCGCTGGAACGCCTCAAACCGCTCTGGCGAAACAGAGCACCAGGCCTGCTCCACCAGAACCTGTTGGGCTGCGGCGCGTGCTGCCTGCAGAACGAAGTCCGTGCGGGTGAGGCCTGAGGCGCTGACGGCGCGATCAATCAACTGCTGATCGTCCGCCGTCACCCGCAGGTTCCAGCTCTGGCGCGTGGTGGCGGCCATGCCCAAGACAGCGAACAAGTAGCAGCCTAGCCCCGCTGGTAGACAGTGTCTATCTCCCTGCTTCAGGGCTGAAGGAGGGCCACCACTTCGCGGGCCTGTTGCAGCTGCAGCTCCCGCAGGTCCAGTGGTTGCTCGATGCGGATGCCAGCTCCCCAGCGGAATAGCCAGTTGCGCAGGTCCCAGTCGCGCTCAATCGTCCAGCTGGGCAGACGGATCTCCACCGGATGGGGGTGGCTGTCGCCAGCCGGATTCGGCGGCAGAGAGGTGTGGGCGGTGTGCTCTGGCGGGAAGCGATGGGGTTCTTCGCGGATGAGTTGAAACACCTGGGGCGTGCAGGAAAAGCGCAGCACGCCCCAGGGCGGCTTGGCGGTGCGGCCGGTGGCCGGGGCCATCACCGCCAGTTGATCGTCGATCGAGTCGCCGAAGTACAACCCACCGCAGACGAGCTGCAGCCGCTGCAACCGCTCAAGCGCCCGTTCGTGCTCCTGCTCGCTGTTGCGGCGGGTGTTGCCGTCTTCATTCAGCATCACCAGCCGGTCCACCCGCAGGATCCGGATCAGGCCAAGGCCGTCGCTGCGGCCGATCGACACCGTTTCGAACGCCAAATACCAACTGATGTTGTGAAACAGCAGCTGCAGCGGCCAGGCGCGGAAACGACCGTCATCGCCGCGTTGTTTTTGCTGTTCGCTCACCGGATCGGGCAGGTGCCGCAGCCAGATGCGGCGGCGATCGCGGATCGCTCGCTCCACCCTGGCGGCCATCTCCGGCTCGGCAAGGGTGCCGGGCTTTTCCTCGGTGAAGGAGCGATGGGCCAGGGTGCGCTTGGGCTGGCGCAGACGGTCGGGCATGCCATCAGCCCGCAGGATGCCAGCGCGCTGGAGCCGATCTTCGAGGCTGAGCAGCAGGGGTTTCTGGGATTGGTCGCTGAGGCGATCCAGGGAGGCCTTGAGCTGGGCATGCACCTCCAGCAGCTGATCAGCCGAGAGCAAGGCGGTGCCGATCGCATAACCCTGCCGGCGGCTTTGGGGCCGTCCCTTGACTGGGGCCAGGAAGCCATAGGGCACGAGCACGTGCTCCACGTCGTAGCGCAGGGCAGCCTCCTGATCGCTGCGGTAACTGCCCTCCAGATCCTCCAGGCTGCTGATGAGGTGCCGGTAGAGGGGGCTGAATTCCTCACTGCTGCGCCGGGCCCTCTTCGCCCTCTCCGGGGCGGGGGCTTCTGGCTCTGCGGATGAGGACGGCTCCGGTGCATCGAACGGCTGCTTGAGCACGTGACGCAACAGCGTGAACAGCCGCTGAAACACCTCGCGGTGCGCCAGGGCCGGGTAGCCACCATGCAGCGAACTGCCTGGAGTGGGCCCAGCGCTACCGAGATCAATCGGCTGGTCGGCCTGCCAATCCAGCCGGAAGAAGCCGTTGGCCTCCAGCCAGGCAAGGTCGCCGCGGATGGCCACAGCATCGCCATAGCCATCGC
>CALJTZ010000226.1 GCA_937975655.1 uncultured Synechococcus sp.
AGGTTGTCGCCGCTGGCCTCCGTTCCCTGGCAGGGCTGATCCAGGCTGCCCATGCGCAGGGCGCTCTGCAGCGCCAGGGCCTCCTGCCAGCGCTCCTGCGAGCACCCCAGCTGCTGACACAGCGCCTGGGTGCTCAGGGGGGCTTGTCCCTGGTGCTGGCGTTGCTGTTGCAGGCCCTGCCCCCGCTGATGCAGCTCGCGCAGGCCCCGGCTGCCGTGGATGGGCTGACAGCGATCCCGTAGAAACTGGCGGATAGCCCCGGTGATGTACGGCGTGGCGGCGCTGCTGAGGGCGGTGCCGCGGCGGGGATCAAAGCGCTCAACGGCCTTGATCAGCCCGAGACGACCGGCCTGCTCCAGGTCGTCGAAGGGAACGGCGCTCCGCTGGGACTCCAGCCAGGCCACGCGCCGCACCAGGGGCAGGTTGGCGCTCACCAGTGCATTGCGCAGGGCCAGGCGGCGGGCGGGGTTCTGTTCGGCGGCGTAGGCCTGCAGCAGCGCGGGGTTGTCGCGGTGGGCCTGGGGTTGAGAGAGGGACATCACGGGAGAAAGGCATCCGTCTTTTCACGGTCACCGCTCTGCCCTGGCCCGGTGTTCCCCCGCTAGGGCTGTTCTGGCTCCCTCAGCCGAGGGGTGTGGCCCGGGCCAGGGGCTCGAGCTCCGCCCAGCGCAGCAGCGCCGGCCAGCGCTGAACCCGCTGGTACACCTGGCGATGCCCCTCCGGATTGAGATGGATGCCATCGCTGCTGAGCCACTGGGGCCAGCAGGGATCCGCCAGCAGCGCATCCAGCAGGGGCAGGAAGGGCACATCCGCCTCCAGGCAGGCCTCCTCCAGCAGGCCCTCGTAGCGGCGCACTTGCTCCAGCGAGTACCAGAGCACCTCGGCATAGGGCATCGGCTCCTCCAGCACCGGGGTGAGGCCCAGCACCAGCACCGGGGCCATGGACCCGGCCCGCTCCAGCAGTTGCTGCAGGCCGAACAGGAAGCCCTCGGCATCGAGCTGGGGCCGTCCGTCCGGCCGCCCCACCCGGGCCGTGTCGTTCAGTCCTGCCGCCAGCAGGATGCCGTGGGGTTGCTGGCGGCGCAGTTCGCCGCGGCAGCTCACCTCGCGCTCCAGGCGCGCCGCCACCCGTTCCAGCCCATCGCCGCGCACCCCCAGGGGGTAGAGCACCGGTCCGCCGGGCAGCCCCATCCAGTGACGCCGCAGCCGCTCGCACCAGCCGCCCTCCTCCGGGTCGCCCCAGCCGTAGACGCCGCTGTCCCCCAGCACGATCAGCTTCTTGGGAATCGCGGCGGGCATGAACGGCTCCTCGGGGTCAGGCCGGACGCAGCAGCCGCTGGCGGGCACGGTCGCTGAGATCTTCCCCCACCAGGGTGAGCAGCACGTACACCGCCAGCAGCGCCGCCAATTGATCCCAGGCAAAGGAGCTCAGGCTTTCCCGCAGCTGGGCCCCCAGGCCTGTGCCGGCCACCAGCCCCACCACCACCGTTTCCCGCAGGATCACATCCGCCCGGTAGGCCCCATAGGCCAGGTAGGAGCGGGCCAGTCCACTGAAGCGCCCGTAGAGCAGGGCCAGGCGCGGGCCGCTGCCGCTGCAGCGCAGGGCGTCTTCGCTGGCGGAGCCGGTGGCCTCGGCGCCCTCCAGCAGCAGCCGGCCCAGGATGCCGAGGTTGTGGAATCCCAGGGCCAGGGCGGCAGTTACCACGCCGGGTTTCAGCACGAACAGCAGCAGCAGCGCCGTGAGTGGCGGCGGCCAGAGCCGGCCGAAGGCCCAGATCAGTTGCAGCAGCCGGCGCCCCCAGGGCCAGGGGGCCACCAGCAGCAGCAGCAGCGGCGCCACCCCCACGGCCAGGGCCGCTGCCAGCAGGGTGAGCACCAGGGTTTGCAGCACCATCGAGGGCCAGGGCAGGGCCAGGGCTGAGGCCCATCCGTGGGGCGCCAGTGGAGGCAGGGCTTGCCACTGCAGCAGGGCCCTGGGGTCCACCTCCAGGGCCCTGCCCACCCACAGCAGCAGCGGCACCAGCGCCAGCAGGCTGAGCAGCAACTCCCGCCCCCGCTGCCCCACGCTTCCGGCGCCGAGGCCAAAGCGGGCGGGCATGCCCCAGCGGCGGCGCAGAGCCCCAATGCCGGATTCGAGCCCCAGCATCACCACCAGCAGCACCCATAGCCCGGTCCACAGTTCGTGGAACTGCAACGACTGCAGCGTGAGTACCAGCTCGTTGCCCAGGCCCCCCAGGCCAAACACCCCCAGCAGCGTGGCGCTGCGCAGGGCGCATTCCAGCCGGTACCCGCCATAGCTGATCACCCCCGGCAGCAGTGGTGGTCCCAGGGCGGTGAGCAGGGCGGCGCCGGCCGGCGCACCGCCTGCCCTGAGCGCCTCCAGGTTGGGGGTGGGCAGGGCATCCACCAGATCGCTCACCACCCGGGCCACCAGGGCTCCATAGGGGATCGCGATGGCCAGCACCGCCACGGCAGGTTGTTGCCCCACCAGCTGCAGCAAGAGCAGGCCCCAGATCAGTTCATGGATCGCCCGGGGGATGGCGAGGATCCTCCGCACCAGCTCCGCCGGTAGGGCGGTGCCGCTGAGGCTCTGCCAGATCAGCCGCGAACTGGCGAGCCCCAGCACCAACCCCAGCATCAGGCTCACGGCCCAGCCCAGCAGGGCCATGCCCAGCGTGAGCCCCAGCCCCGTGATCACCGAGTTGAGCACCACCGGATCCAGGGAGGGGCTGATGGCGCCCTGCAGGAACTGGCCGATCAGTTCCCAGCCGCCGCCGTGGACCAGCAGCGGCAGGGCCACCAGCACCGGCAGCAGCACCAGGGCCGGCAGCAACAGCAGTAGGGGCGGGGCCACCCTCATGGGCCCGGGGCCTCCGCGCCATAGAGCTGCTGGATCTGTGCTGGGTCGATCTCCGACACGGGCCGATCGAACTGGAGTTGCCCGTTCCGGAGGCCGATGGCCCGATCGAAGCCCTGCAGCAGGTCCGGGCGGTGCAGGCTGAGCAGCAGCGCTCGCGGCGCCTTGGCCTGCTCGAGCAGCAGCTGCAGCAGATCGCCCGCCAGCCGTGGATCGAGGTTGGCTAGCGGCTCATCGGCCAGCACTAGCGTGGGCTCCTGGCGCAGCATCCGCGCCATGGCCACCCGTTGGCGCTGGCCCCCGGAGAGGGCCGCTACCGACTGGTTCAGCAGTCCCGGGTCCAGGTCCATGCGCTGCAGGGCCTCGGCGCAGGCAGCGCTATCGATCGGCAAGAGCAGGTTGAGCACGGCCCGGGGCCAGCCCCAGCGGGCCAGGCAGCCGGCATTGAGGTTCTGCTGCACCGTGAGTTCGTCGATCAGGCGCAGGTCTTGCCAGAGGGTGCCGATGCGGGCCTGTTGCCTGCGCCGCCCACGGGCAGAGTGGGCCCGTGGCTGCTGGTCCCACAGCACCTGTCCTCCACTGGGTTCCAGCAGGCCATTGGCCACCGCCAGCAGGGTGCTCTTGCCGGCCCCGCTGGGGCCCAGCAGGGCCACCCGCTCACCAGCCGCAATCTGCAGGGTCACGCCATCGAGCCTGGGCTTGCCCCGTCCCAACACCGTGATGGCCTCGAGGGCGAGCACCGGTGGTGAGGTGGCGGGGGAGGAACCTTGCATGGCCCCCATGCTGCCTGGCTACAGGTGGGTGAATCGGAAGGCGATCAAGGCCAGGATCGTGCCCACCAGCACCAACTCCAGCAGATCGGGGCCGCGGGGGTTCATCGCAGGCCCTGGCGGCTGTTTTCCAGGCGGGCCACCGAGGGCAGCGCCAGGGCGAGCAGCAGCAGGGGGATCTCCAGCAGCAACTGGCCCTTGCCCAGCAGAACCACCGCCAGGTCCAGCACCGCAAAGACGCGCAGAAACAACGACCACACGTCATCGTTTTCGCTGCTGCCCCGAATCCAGATCAACAGCCCCGCGAGCGTCAGCACGCTGTCGATCAGCAGAGTCATGCTGCGGGGCGGGGAGGAGGGAATCCGGCAATTCTGACCCCAGAGCAGGTACTCCGGGGTCAGCAGCCGTGATCAGCGGATCTTGCCGATCTCCCGGCCCACCTGCTCGATCCGTTTGTATTCGCCCGGGGTTGTCTTGATGAACTGCTGGGCGCCAAACAGGTTGAGGATCTGTTTCTGCTCCGGGTCGCTGGGGCGCCAACTCAGGATTGCCTGCTGCAGCTTGGTGGTGAAGCCCTTCCCGTAGCGCTGGTTGAGGTTGCCCTGGGCGATCCAGTGGTAATCGGGATAGCCGGGAGACGTCCAGATGGCCATCACCTTGGAGCGGCTGGCCTTGCCGTTGTGGAGGCTGGAGCGCCACACCTGTTCGTTCACGGCGCCTGCGTCGTAGGCACCGCTCTGCACCAGGGCGATGGTGGCGTCGTGGCTGCCGCTGAAGCCTGCGGCCCCACCGGCGAACATGCTCGGCTTCACGCCGGCCTTGCCCAGGAAGTACTGGGGCATCAGGCGCCCGGAGGTGGAGCTTTCCGATCCAAAGGTGAAGCGCTTGCCCTTGAGCTCCGTCAGCCCCTGGATCGCGGTCACCGGCTTGAGCCCGCTCTTGGTGTTCGCGATGAAGATGCTGCGGAAGGAGGCGTCGATATCGCGCTGGGCCAGCACCACCGCGTTGGGCTTCTGCAGGCGCGCCTGCACGCCGGTGAGGCCGCCGAACCACACCACATCCAGGTCGCCGGTGCGGAAGGCTGTCACCGCCGCGGTGTAATCGGTCATGGGCACGTACTTCACCGGCACGCCCAGTTGTCGGCTGAGTTCCTTGGCCACCAAGCCGTAGAGCCGGTTCAGCGTTTCCGGCTTCTGATCGGGGATGGCGCTGATGCGCAGGGGTTTGGCCGGGCTGCTCGGCTGGGCCTCAGCCCGGGGCAGCAGCGAAGGGCCGGTGGGCGAGTGGCTGGGTATGGCCGCCGGCAGCAGGGCCAGGGAGAGGCCCGCCAGCACGGCGGCCGAACGTTCTCGTGAGAGCAGCATCTGGCAGAAAGGGTTGGGCCCCTGAATTCTGCCGGGGCTGGCGTCAGAGGCTGGCCAGGAAGCGCTGCAGCCGTGCCAGGCCATCGTGGATGGTGGCTGTCGACGCGGCGCAGGAGAGGCGGATGCAGCGGTCATCGCCGAAGGCACCGCCAGGCACCACCGCCAGCCCCTGCTCCTCCAGCAAGCGGTTGCAGAAGGTCATGGAGTCCAGGCCAGTGCTGCTTACATCCGGAAAGGCGTAGAAGGCCCCTTGCGGGGGTAGCAGGTCTAGGCCTTGCAGGGCCCTCAAACCGTCGCTGAGCAGGGCGCGGCGCTCGTTGAACTGGGCGGCCATCTCCCGCACGCAATCGCGTGGACCACTCACGGCGGCCAGGGCACCGAACTGGGCAAAGCTGCAGACGTTGCTGGTGCTCTGGCTTTGCAGCGCACTGGCGGCGGCCACCACGGATTTCGGTCCTGCCAGCCAGCCGATGCGCCAGCCGGTCATGGCCCAGCCCTTGGCAAAGCCATTCACGACGAAGACCCGATCGGCCAGGTCCGGAGCCACGGCCGCAAAGCTGTGGTGCTCGTGGCCCGGGGCCAGCAGGAACTCATAGATCTCATCGCAGACCACCGCCACCTGGGGGTGGCGGCGCAGCACCGCCGCGATGGCTTCCAGCTCTGGGCGGCTGAGCACCATGCCCGTGGGATTTCCCGGGCTGTTGAGCACCAGCAGCTTGCTGGCGGGTGTGATCGCTGCCTCCAGCCGGGCCGGATCGAGGCGGAAGCCCTCGCTAGCGGAGCTGGCGATCAGCTTCACTGATGCCCCGGCCAGCTTGGCGATCTCCGGGTAGCTGAGCCAGAAGGGGGCGGGGAGCAGCAGCTCATCGCCTGGGCCCAGCAACACCTGAAACAGGTTGAACAGGGCCTGTTTGCCGCCGTTGGTCACCAGCACCTGATCGCTGATGGTGGGCACCTGGTTCTCGTGGCTGAGCTTGGCGGCAATGGCGTCCCGCAGGGCCGGTTCGCCGGCGGCAGGGCCATAGCGGGTGTGGCCCGTCTCCAGGGCGGCCGCGGCGGCCTGGCGGATGAAGGCGGGGGTGTCGAAGTCAGGCTCGCCGGCGCTGAGGCTGCAGATGTCCTTGCCCTCGGCCTTGAGGGCCTTGGCCCGGGCGGCAATCGCCAGGGTGAGGGAGGGCTGCAGAGCTTCTGCCCGGGCAGATAGCGACAACGGGCGCAGCATTCTGAGCAGCGACGGACAACGGCAGCCCTGCGCAGCGTTGCCAGGGATACGGCTCATCCTGCCCTACGCCCCATCCCCGATTGGTTCGGCGCAGACTTTTTGCCATCTGCCGTGGCTGCCTTGGTTGCCTCCTCCGTTCCGGGCTGCTCGATCGTGCTGGCGGCCGACGACCCTGCGGGACTGGCGGCCTTCTACGGCTCCCTGTTGCAGCAGCTGCCCACAGCCGGTCTGTCGGCCAGCCATTGGCGCCTGGCCCTGCCGGCCGGTGGCCAGTTGCAGATCTATGGCCCCTCCCGCTCCCGCCCTCGGCCCCGCCAGGAGGGGCGCCTGGCCCTTTGCCTGCAGCGGCCCGGCGATGGCGAGGCCCTGCACGGCTGGATCCTGCAGGCCCAGGCCCTGGGTGCTCAGGTCTTGGATGGGCCGCGGCAGGAGCCCTTCGGCTGGGAGGCCTGGCTGGCGGATCCGGAGGGCAACCGGCTGCTGCTGCTAGTGCCTGCGCCTGCGGAACCGATTCGGGCGGCAGGGGAGGGCCCATAGGATCGCGGCCCTGTCGTCCCCTGGCTCTGGCATGTCTGAGCTGTTGTCGGCGCCGCTGTTCGCCCAGGCCCCAGGGGTGGCACCGCTGGATCGCGATCCGGCGCTGGCCCAGTTGGCCAGCGATTGCCAGGCCTGCCGCCGCTGTTCCCTGGGGGCCAGTCGCCTCAATGTGGTGGTGAGCCGCGGCAACCCCCAGGCCCGGCTGATGGTGATCGGTGAGGGTCCGGGAGCCCAG
>CALJTZ010000227.1 GCA_937975655.1 uncultured Synechococcus sp.
CGCAATGAAGTCAGCCGTCATGGCCTATCCATAACGCGGGCCATGGCGAAATGCACGGCGGAATGGGGCCGTCAGTCCATCCGGTCGAGGGCGGCGGTGATGGCGGGGTGCAGCTTCGGATGCTCGGCCTTCAGGGCAGCCACCAGCGCCTGCTCCCCCAGCGAGAGCTTGCCATCGCGCAGCAGGCGCTCGGCCAGCCACTGCGCCTCCTCATCGGTGATCGATTCGGCCGCGGCCTGCTTCGCCAGCACCTTGCCGCGCTCGCGCACCAGGCCCTCGATCTCGTCGACCACCTCGCCCAGCTTGGCGGCCGACTCAGGATGGCTGGTCTGCAGCTGTTCGATCAGCTGGCGGAACACCGATTTCAGATCGGCGGGTGCGGCCGACTTTTGCAGCAGCTGGGTCTCGGTGAGAAAGCCACTGGCCAACATGGCCTGGCGCAAGCCAGGCCCATCCAGAGCGTCCATGGACGGGCGGGCGCGCAGCAAGAGTTGCAGCAGCGTGACCACCTGGGGGTTGCTGGCCAGCGCCGGCGCCAGCCACTGCTGCAGCACGCCCGGGCGCAAGGCCTGCAACAGGGTGTCAAAGCCCCCCGGCATCAAGAGCAAGCGGTCCAGGCGCGCGGGGGCCACGCTTGCTGGCGCGGGCGCCGCATCCTCCTCGACCGGGCGCAGCAGCGCACCGCCGCCGGGCAACAGGTGCACCCGCATCAGCGGCGACTCCCCCACCACCAGTTTCATGCCGGGCGGCGCATCAAAGACCTTGCCCTGCAGCGCCAGCTTGAGGGCATCGCCCTGCACCGTCACGAGCGGGCGCACGGTCTGGTCTTCGCGCAGGCCCAGCGCCAGCACATCGGGCGCAGGAATGGTCGGCAAGCGGGCCTCTAAAACCACTGGCAGCTGGCGCGACACCAGGTGCGTGGTTTCGCTGCCCGTGATCATGCGCTCAGCGATCGAAGGAGCTCAGGGAAAACGGACCCAGCCACGGGTGGGGCTGGGGGTGTGGACCGGCTGGCCAGCCGTTGCCGAGGGGTTGGCTGCGGATGCAGCCTGCGCCAAGGTGCTGTCCTTGCGGCCACCAGGCACCATGCCCGCCATGATGGGGTCGGTGGGCATCCACAGCGTAGTGCCGACCGCCAGCCTTTGCACCAGGCCCCTCGGGAATGCCGAAGGGTTCAGCCGCACCAAGGCCTGGCGCTGGAATTTCGTGCTGAAAGCGGAATCGCCCAGATGGCGGCGCAGCAAGCCGTCCACCGTTTCCCCGGGCTTGACCACCACCTTGAGGGCGGACACCGCAGCAGGCGTCTCAGCCCGGGGTGGGATGGCGAAGGTCTCCACTTGCTAGATCGGAAGAGCACACGTCTGAAC
>CALJTZ010000228.1 GCA_937975655.1 uncultured Synechococcus sp.
CCGATCTCACATCGCTGAGGCGCAAGCCAACCCGTTCCAGGGCCCTCTTCACCAGAAACGGTCCCAGGGTGCTGGGGCTCACCGCCACAACCTGTCCCTTCAACGCCGCCAGGTTGGGAACATCGGCGGCCAGCAGCAGCTGATCAGCACCATGGGATGCATTCACCACCAGCACCACCACCGGGCAACGCTGCGGCAAGCGGGCGCAGAGATCCACCAGTTCCACGGTGGTGAGCTGGGCCACCTGCAGCCGCCCCCAGGCCAGATCCTGAACAATCAGCTGCGAGTCGCGGTAGCGCCGAGGTTCAAGGCGAAGTCCTTGCCCACGATCCAACCCCCGATGGGCTGCAAGGGAGAGGTACTCATAACCCGGCCAGCCGGACACTGGCACCACCAGCGCTGGCCTGCGCAGGACCTCGATCCAGGCGGCGGCACCCACGCCACCGGCAGTGATTAACACCAGCAGCAGCAATTGCTGACGGAGCTGCAGCGCCCAGCACCTCAACCAATGAAAAAAAAAAAGGGGGGTTGGATTAGAAGGTAGCGCCAGTAGTGCGCCCATTGACTACAGAAATCTTAAAAGACGAACAGAGTCCAAGCGGGCCAACATGTCCCCCATATGCAATAACAGCAAAGCGCCGCAGGATGCAGCACAGACCATCAGGTCGCGAGAACTGCGCTGTAGATTGAAGACCAGATCAATGCTGGAGCAGCGGATGCGCCTGCTCATTGTCGAAGACAACGAGCAACTGGCCCAGTGCCTGGCATTGGAGCTGGAGTGCGAGGGCTTCGCAACCGAAACGGCCACCAACGGGGCCGAGTGCCTCCACCGACTGCAGCCTGATCGAGCAGATTATGCCCACGCGCCGGCCATTGACGTCTTAATTCTGGACTGGGATCTACCGGACTTCTCAGGCCTCGAGATTTTCAAACGACTGCGCCGCAATGGTCACGACATCCCGACCCTCATGCTCACGGGGCGCGACCGCCTGGACGATCGGGTGAGCGCCCTCAACCTTGGACTGGATGACTATCTGATCAAGCCCTTCAGCTTTGATGAGCTGGTGGCCCGCATTCGCTCCATTGCCCGGCGCAAAACCATTGGCATCCCAGCAGACAGAAACCCTGAGAACCCCCTGAGCAACCGTGAGCAGGAGGTGCTGAATCTGATTGCCGCCGGCCAAAGCAATGCAGAGATCGCCGAAGCCCTGTTTCTCTCACCTGAAACCATCAAATCTCACGTGAAAACGCTGCTGGTGAAGCTCCAGGCCAAAGACCGAACCCACGCCCTGGTCATCGCGCTGCAGGCGGGATTCGTAACGGTGCCAAGCTCAAGATCTCAGGATTAAAAGCCTGCGTTAGCCGACACTGGAGTTCAGGCAAGGCGCCGCCTGAACTCCAGGCAGTACAGCCACGTCAGCGACTCAATCCCTGCTCCAACATGTAGGCCGCCAAGTTGCTCATGCTGCGACCCTCCAGATCGGAGCGCTCCTGGAGCATTTGGTAGAGGCGATGGGGAACAGTGACGCTCAAGCGCATGGGAGTGCGCTGCATGAGTTCGAATCGAGGCTTGTTGGACGACACGGGATACATCATGCAAAACCTCGAGGCATGGGTTGAAGGCCTTGTGATGCTGTTCTGAATCGCCAAAGAAGCATTCCCCCCCGAGGGTGAACAGGGTTCCCCCTGAAGAGTGATGCGGTGGTCTTCCAGGGTTACTACCCACCCATCGCACTGAGACCGCCGGGAACCCAAGATCGGAAGAGCACACGTCTGAACTCCAGTCACCTTGTACTATCTCG
>CALJTZ010000229.1 GCA_937975655.1 uncultured Synechococcus sp.
CGCCTTGCCGGGCCAAGGTCGGCGGCGGTGGCTCCGGGGAACGGGCATAGCGGCGGGGGGCGGAGGGCTCCAGCTCTTGCGGCAGTGCCGTTCGCGCTGGCCGCTGACCGATGCGCAACTGGTCGTCTGCGCTGGCTTCGGATTGGGCGAGGACCCTGCTGGTCTCCAGGGGAAGGCCAAGCAGCCTGAGCCAGGGGGCGCCGGCCGGAGGCGGCTGGCTTGGGGCCCCTTGGGGCCAGGGCTGCCCCAAGGGGCCGCCACTGCTCACGTACCAACGCCGATCGGCCTCCAGGTTCAGGCTGCCCGGATGGCCTGCCGCGAGGCTGCGCACCTGCACTTTGCGCCGCAGGGGCTCCCAGTCCTGCTGGGTCAGCAGGGGTTCAGCGGTTGCGCGTCCCAGGGCCTCCAGCACCTGGTGCAGTTCAGCAGCCGAGCCATGGGTGGTGTACCACTGCCGCAGCGTGGGCTCCGTGTCGAGCAGGGTCTGGAAGGCCGCGGCGGGCAGCATCAGTACCGTGCTGTCCGACGCGGCCCTGAGGTGTTCGCCGGGGACCCGGCGCAGCAGGCTGCTCCAGCCGGCGCTGTCTCCCTCCCCCAGCAATTCCAGGGTGTGGAGCTCCCCGTCCATGGGGTCGATCGCCAGGGAGCGCAGGGTTCCTGTCAGCACGAACACCACTCCCTCCGGCAGTAGATCGGCTCGCAGCACCGTTTGGCCGAGCTGGAAGTGGCGGAGCTCCAGCTCTGCCGCAAGGGCGTCAGCCCGCGCCGGGCTGAGCCGATCGAACGGTCTGCAGCGCCGCAGTTGATGGCTGGATGCAGTTGTCATGGCTGGGGCACCGCCGCCAGGGGCGCGCCTTGCAGCAGCGCCTCCACCTGGGCGTCCACCCAGGTGGTGAATAGGTCGTGCAGCAGCCGGGTTCGGGTGGCGGCATCGAGCTGGGCGGGCCGTTGCCGTTCCAGCCGCAGCACCAGCCACAGCTCGCCGATGGCGAACGGCGGCCACAGTTGCCCCTCGCGGCCCACCCGCAGCCTGGAGCTGAGCTCGGGATGGGCGGCCGAGAGGGCCACGGGCCCGATCAGCCCGTGGGTGTCCCGTTCCAGTCCGATGCTGAACTGCTCCACCGCCTCGGCAAAGCTCATTTCCCCGCCGCGCAGCCGTTGGTGGAGTTCCTCCGCCAGCTCCTGGCTCTCCACCCGCAACAGGGAATACACCACCCGATCGAGATCGAGCTTGCGGTCGAGGAAGCTGATTTCCACCTCATCCTCAAATCGCCACTGGCTCCAGCGCCGCAACCGCTCGGCCTGGGTGGCAATGGCCTGCAGGTCGTCGTGGCTCCAGTGCCGTGCGGCGAGCCATTGCTCCAGGGCGGCTTCGCTGGCTACACCTTCCGCCTGGACGCGGCTGGCGGTCAGAGCCAGCTCCTCCTCTGGGGTGAGCTGGATGGTGGCGGCCACTGCGTCCTCCACCACGGCCCGGGCCAGGTCGCGGCTGAGCCCATGGCGCAGGATCAGTCGATTGGCCTCGTCTGCCGACAGCAGCGGTTGGCCGGGGCTCAAGGCGATCACCGCCGTTGCCGTGACTCCGGAGAGGGGCGTGGACGTCATGGGGTGAGCTCCTGCACCGGCAGTCCCAGCCGCTGCAGGGCCTGGCCCATCAGCTCCAAGCCGCGGCGACGGGAGTAGTGCTGCCGCGCATGGGCCAAGGCCGTTGTGCTGACGTGCCGCCAGAGCTCGTCGTCCACCAGGAGCCGCTCGATCTGCTCCACCCAGTCGTCGAGTCCCTCGGCGATCAGCACCTCCTCGCCGTGGCGCAGTTCGGTGCCCTCGGCGGCGATCGGGCTCAGCACCTGGGGGGTGCCCCGGGCTAGCGCCCCCACCACCTTGCCCTTGAGGCCGGCCCCTGCCCTCAGCGGCACCACCAACAGCCGATGGCTGTCGTAGACGCTGGCGGTATCCGCCACCCAGCCCCGCACCCGGACCCCCGGCTGCTGGCCCCAGGCCTGGGCCAGCTCGGGATCGAGACCGCTGCCATAGAGGTGCAGCTCCAGCTGGGGGTGGCGTTGCCGTAGGCGCGGCCAGAGGTCTGCCAGGAAAAAGGCCACCGCATCGCCGTTGGGGGGATGGGTGTAACTGCCCAGAAAGGCCAGGCCTTCGCGCCCCTCCGGCGAGGGGGGCTGCGCCACGCAGTCCACCACCCAGGGGCAGGCCGCCGTGGGGGCGCGCCCAAGGGTTTCTGCCTCGATCAGCCGGCGCTCCACGGCGCTGTAGCTGAGGGTGAGATCCACCATCCCGATCGCTTCGAGTTCTTCGCGGCGGGTGCTGGCCACGCTGGCCCTGGCCCGCTTGTGGGCCTCGCCGGCCAGGCCCGTAGTGCGCAGCTGGCGCAGTTCGCGTAAGTAATGAAGATCAGCTGTGCAGAACAGCAGCCGTGCCCGCGGCGCATGCTCCCGGATGGCGGCCATGTGGTCGCGCACCGTGGTGTAGCGCACCAGATAGAGCAGCTGGAATTCAGGGCCCCGCTGGCGCAGGAACTGCTCCACGGAGAGCACAAACGGGGCGTGGATGCTCTCGATGCCCTGGCGCTGTAGGGCCTCGCTGTAGTCCCCCAGCCAGGCCAGGTTCGCTGGGAGAAAGGTCACCTTCCAGCCCAGCTCCTGCAGCAGGCCCATCTCCGTGATGGCGGCTTGGCTGCCGGCATCCCGATCGGGCCGCGGCGTTGCATGGTCGAGTACCAGCACCCGACCCAGCACCCCCCGGTCCTTGAGGCCTTCAGCTGCCGCCTTGGAGGGTGGGCCCGATGGTTGGAAGGCGTGCTGCCATTTGCGCTGAAACAGCGGCGCATGCTCCAGCTGCAGGCGCTTGCTGCCCTCCGGGTTGCCCGTGTCGATGCCGCAGGTGGTGCCCTCGTGGTGGACCACCCGGGCCAGGGGGGCACAGCGAACGCGCAGCTGCAGGGCCTGCACCTGGAAGGCCAGGTCGGTGTCCTCGAAGTAGGCCGGCGCAAAGTCGGCGCTGAACCCCCCCAGCTGCTGCCACACCCCTAGCCGGATGGCCAGGCAGGCCGCACTCACGTAGTCCACCTGGCGGGTGTAGCTGACCCTGGGGTCGTAGGGATTGCCGCCGCGCCCGTAATTCCAGGGCTGGCCATCGCCCCACACAATCCCTCCCGACTCCTGCAGCCGGCCGTTGGGAAAGATCAGTTGGGCCCCGGTGATCCCCGTATCCGGCCACAGCGCAAAGGGTGCCAGCAATTCCTCCAGCCAGCGGGCACAGGGCTCGGTGTCGTTGTTGAGCAGCACCACAAAGGATCCCCGTGCCAGGGCTACGCCGCTCTGGCAGGCCTGGTTGAAGCCCTGGGCCTGGTCATGGCGCACCAGGCGGACACCCCGCAGGTCCCGGTTGAGGGCCTCGCTGGTGCCGTCGGCGCTGCCGTCGTCCACCACGATCAGTTCCATGGCCACCCGGGTGGGGGCGTAGGCGAGTGCCAGCAGGCAGCGGCGGGTCACGCCGTAGTGGTTGTGGGCTGGGATCACCACCGATACCAGCGGGGCGTCGCTGTAGGGCACCTGCACCGGACGCTCCAGCGGTGCCACCGGGCTGCCTGGGGTGTAGCCCTGCATCACCAGCCGATGCAGGTGGGGGAGGTCTGGCGGTAGCGGCACCGCGCCCGCCTCCGCCCACTGCAGCCAGGTGCTGAGGCTGCGGTACTGCTCCAGCACCAGGGGGTGCAGGTGGTCGGGGAAGGGCGGGCGGCCGTGCTCCAGCAGGGCTGGCCAGGGGGTGAGCTGAAACGGGGTGAAGCTGATCCGCTCATCCAGGCTGCGGCCCCCCTCATCCCGCAGCTCCAGGTGATGGGGGCGGCCATCACAGGCCTCGGGAGGAATCACGCCATGCACATGGCCGTGGCCGTCGCTGTGCAGCTGCAGCGAAGCGCGGCCGTCGATCAGCAGCTCCAGGCGGGCATGGGGATCCCCCCAGCCGTAGATCAACGGTCCTTCGAGGCCATGCAGGCCAGCCCTGCCATCGCCCTGCCCTTGGCGGTGCAATTGCTCCAGGCGGCGATAGCGCTCCGGGTTGAGCCGCTGGGGACTGCCACTCAGCTCGACTGGGCCGTCGGGGGTGTCGAGGAAGGCCCGCAACACACTGCCGGTGCCCCGGGGCGGTAACTCCCGCTCCAGGGGGCCCTGCAGCAGGAAGCCGCAGGGCAGCGTCAGCCCTTCCCGCTCCAGGTCATCGCGGTGGGTGTGGGCCGGCACCACCGCCAGGGGCCAGCGACGGCCGGGCTGGAGCAGGTCCTCGAGCACCAGGCGCACCTGCAGGGGGGCGGGGGCCGCAGTGGGCGGAACCGCGCAGGCCCAGCCACTCAGGGCGCCAGCGGTGCTCAGATCGTCCAGCTGCCCCGCCCAGGACCCCCGCTGGTGGGGCGCAATGGCAGCCGGCAGGCTCGACGGCACGGGGTACGCCCTTCATCGCATCAAGACATCCACAAACTGATGAAGGGCCCTGGCGTTGGGCCCCTCCTGATGCAAGTGCGCGCAATGAAGGGCGTAGAAGCGGTGCGACATCGATCCCAGGGGGGGGAGCCTGAGCTGGGGATCTGGCTGTCGCTGGACACCCTGCTGGAGTTGCCCTTGCCGCCTCCGGCCCTATTGGAGCTGTGGCGAGGTGTGCTGGCGGACCTCGGCCCCAGCGACAGCAGTGCCCAGGACGAGTGCCGCGTGGCCTTGCTGACGGCCCTGTGTGAACAGGAACCCCTGCAGGGGTGCCACAGCCTGGAACGCGGCTCCTGGCAGGAGGGCCGCGGGGCGTGGCAGGCGGCGTTGGAGCACCACGGCCAGCTGTTGGCGCTGCGACCCGCGACCGCTACGGCGGCCATGGCGCGGCTGATGGAGGGCCTGATCCAGATGCTGGCCCGCCTGGATCAGGCCCTCACCCACCGCCAATGGCGGCCGCCGGTATCGCCCCGGGAGAACGCCGAGGTCCATGGCCTCGCCGCGGAACTGCTGCGGGCGATCCATGGCCTTGGCGGGCCGATGCCGGCTTGGTTTGCGGTGGTGGAGGAGGGGCTGCTGCGGCGTGGAGCCCTGGCCCTGCTGCAGCAGGCCGATGGCGACTCCCGCCGCCAGGGCATCGGGCTGCTGCTGCGGCTGGCGCAGCTGCAGCCCGTGCCGGAGTGGTTGCCGGCACGCCTGGAGCTGGCGGTGCTGAGCCTGCTGGCCGATCTGGATCAGAGCAGCCATCCCGCCCAGGATGTCCAGGCTCTGGTGGCTGTTCTGGCCCCCTTGGGGAGCCTGGTGCAAGACCCGCAGATCCGCCTGCAGGTGGAGGACGCGCTGGCCCTGGCGCACGGTTGCTTGACCCTGGAGGTGACGTCCCTGCAGGTTCAGCCGCGTGGCGCTGCGGTGGAACCCCACCAGCTCACGGCTCTGGTGCGCGATTGGCTGGAGGATCACCCTGCCTCAGAACGAGCCGTGGAGCTCGACCTGGTGTGGATCCCCGGGGCACGGCCCCTGCCCCACAGCCCGGGCCAGCTGGCCCTCAATCTGGCGGCGCTGGTGCCAGACGGTGGCAGCGATCTCCCGCAGCTGGAGCCGGTGCTGGCCGCTTTTTTTGAGCCCCTGGTGGCGGCCGGCCGCGGCCACGGCTGGCGCCTGCGGCCGCCGGCCGCCAGCCTGCTCAGCTCCCTTCGCCAGCTGTGGAGTGCCGGCGGGGCTCTCACCGGGTCGGACTGCCGGGTGCTGGCTGCGGCCCAGGGCCTCTGGCAGCGCTGGGGTGGCCCGGGAGTGCTCGGCGCCCTCCAGCTCCCACCGGGCTGGCCGCCGGCCCGGTGGGAGGCGGGGTGTTGCCTGGTGCAGCCCTCCCCTGTGCAGCTGGCCGGCTTGCGCTCCTGGTTGCTGGACCGCGAGCGCTTGGAGCAGGCCCTGGCCTTGATCCGCCGTCATCACCACGATCCCGCCTTCATGGCGCAGGCCGGGACCAGTCGCGATCCCGATGGCTGGGCTGCGGTGCAGGCGCTGTGTGCCCTGCACGTGGAGGAGGGGTTTTATGCCACCACCTCAGCTCCCCTGGCCAGCCTGCGCGCCTGGGCTGACTCGAGCCTGGCCCTGTTGGCCCAATCCCAGTGGCTGCTGGATCTGCAACAGCCCCTGGGCTCCTGGTGGGTGGTGCTGCAGGGGCTGGTGCAGGAGCACGGCCGCCTGCCAGACCTGGTGGTGTGGCCTGAGGAGGAGCAGTTCTTTCAACTGCTCGCCGGCCAGGAGGTGGTGGTGGTGAGCCCCCTGGCGGCCCTGGTGGAGGAGCAGCACCGCAGTGGTCGTGCCTTCGACTTGTTTGTCGATCTGGCGATTGCCCCGTACGGCCTGCGCTGTGTGGCGTCTCCGCCCTCCCTCTACCCCGAACGGCCCCACCGGGGGTTTGAGGCCAGCTTGGCCGCCTGCCTGGAGGCAGTGGAGGGGCTCGCCCGGCAGCGACCCTTCAGCGTGTTTCTCTGCGCGGCCGGCGCCTACGACCTGCCGCTCTGCCAAGCCGTGCGGGAGCGCTACGGGGCCAGTTGCGTGGCCATGGGGTCCAGCCTCCATGCCCGTTTTGGCATCGAGCAGCCGGCCAGCCGGCACTGGCGCTGCGGGCAACGCCGCAGCGACCGCTGGCGGCGCATCAGCTGAAGGGCTGCTGCAGGGGGGCTCCAGCGTTGGGCAATTGGCTCAACCTGAAACCATGGCTGTGCCGTCGTCCCCGCCACGCGAAAGGCCAGCACCGGTACTGCGGCAGGAGCTGCTGCAGCTGCATGACGACCACCGCCAGTTCAGCAGTTTTGACGCGTTCGCGGCGGCCTTGCCGGGGCTGATGCAGCTGGGGCACCATCGGGATGCAGCGGCTACCTGTGTGGCCCTGCTGGGGTTGATGGAGCCGCTGAGTGGCCGCCAGGTTGAGCCCCGCCGGATTCAGATCGGTCGCACCAATCTGCGGGAGTCGATTGTGGCGGCGGAGTGCTTGTCCCGCCACCGTGCCATTACTCGTGTGTTGGAACATCTCGGGGAGAGCCTGATCACCCTGCGGCAACAACGGGTTTATCTGCCGGAAACCTCCACGGGATTTGTCCGCTGGCTGGGCCAGTACCTGCCCCACAACCTGGAGCTCAGCGACTTTCTTCAGGATGCAGAAATTGTGCCCTTAGGGGAGGCTCTGCATCAAAATCTCTGTGCCCTCACCTATGACCCAGAGAGTTTTGATCTGGTGATCTGCAACGATGTGTTTGAGCATGTCTATGACCTGCCTAAGGCGCTTGAAGAAGTACATCGGGTGTTGAAGCCTGGTGGGCGATTACTGGCCACGTTCCCGATGGCTTTTGGCCAACAGGAAAGCATCATCAAGGCGGAATACCAGGGACCACGCCAAGCTGCGCTGTTCCGTGGAGACCCGGAGTATCACGGCGATCCCATCCGGCCGACCCGTGGCTCCCTGGTGTATCAGATTCCCGGCTGGGAGATTCTTGATCTGGCTTCCACCATCGGTTTTTCCGCCGTGGTGATGCACCTGATTAGCAGCTGGAAGCACGGCGTGCTCGGAGCCGATCTGCCGGGGGTGCTGGTGGCCGATTTCCTGCGCTAGCCATGCACCTTCCGCCCGATCTTGCCCGCTTAAGGCGTGCCCTGCTGCAGCATCCCGCGGAGGCCCAGTGCTGGCAAACCCTGATTGCGTTCATCCAATCCATGGGCGGTGGTCTGCTGCTCTCTGATCTCGATGGGTTGTTTGAACATCCCGTTGCGCCCCAGCCAACCGCTCCACGCCAGCACCAGGCCCAGGTGCTGGAGCAGGGGCTGGAGGCCCACCGTGCCGGTGACGCCGAGGGGTTGGCCAAGGCCCTGGGCAGCCTGCAGGGCCTCGAGCCTGATGGAGCCTGGACCCATGGCCTCACCGGCTTGCTGGCGGAGATGGGTGGGGCCAGTGGCTATGCCGCCTTCGCCCGAGCCCTGGAGCGGGATCCAGCCAATCCCTGGTTTCGCTATTGGACCAGCGTGGCCGCCCTGCGCCGCCGCGACTGGATCGACTTCGCCTATCAGGCCCTCCCGCTGGCCGGCTCGGACACCCTGGAGCACCAGGTGGTGGTGCTGGCGGCCGTCTATCACCTGATTGCCATCGCCCTGGTGCAACTGGTTCCGGACCTGTGTCGGGATAACGATCTGCGGGTGTTCGATCTGGTGCATCCGGACACGATCGCCCACAACAGCAACGATCTCATCGCAGCACTGCTGCGGTTTGTGAATAAAGAACGCCGCAAGATGATTCGGATCCTGATGGCCTATCTCCACCAGTCTTTGCCGAAGTCCAGTGCCCATTGGGGCCAGGTGCATCAGCTGCAGGAACTGCTGCGCTGGCGCATTCCTTGGCTTGCGGAACCCCAGGTGAGCTCCAACCTCTATGCGGCACTTCAGCAGCAGCTGGAGGCCCTGCCGAATCAGAGCCCGCAGCATGGGGATCTGCACGACCTCTTGCCCCAGCGGCCGGGTGTGGTGTTCGGCGACGAGCACATCCAGGTCTGGCGGGATTTCAGACTTCACCTGGTGCCATCGCTGTGATTCTTCGTCCC
>CALJTZ010000230.1 GCA_937975655.1 uncultured Synechococcus sp.
GAATTCGTCGCCGGGCTTGAGATCGAGCATGGCGGTGTAGGCCTTGCCGATCAAGAGGTTGCCGTTGCCCTGAACGGTGGCCACGTAGCTGAGCTTGCGGCCACCCTTGCCAACGCCTTTGCCATCGCCACTGCCCAGATTGAGACCCTTGGCCTCGAGCAGGGCCTCATAGAAAGCGGTGAAGTTCAGGCGCTCGCCACCGTCTTTCTTGGTGGACACGTAGCCGCAGCTGCGGACCAGATCGGATTTGGAGACATCGCCGAGCTCTTTGACCTTGGCGAGAAGTTCAGATCCGGTTAGAGCCATGGTGTGGGATGGAATCTGTACACAACCATAGCAAGTACGCGTCTGATTGCCAGCCCCAACAGCACACCCTCGCGCTCACTCCTCTTCTTCCGACTCACCGAGCGGGACCAGGCGGATCTGCTTTTTGCCGAGCTTGATCTCAAACTCGTCACCAGGCTTGAGGTCCAGCAGTGCGGTGTAGGCCTTACCCACCATGAGGTTGCCGTTGAACTGGACCTTGGTGGTGTAGCTCAGGGAACGTCCGCCCTTGCCACGTCCATTGCCTTGGCCACCCCCAAGGCTGATGCCCTTGGCCTCCAGCAGGGCTTCATAGAAAGCCGTGAAGTTCAAGCGTTCTGAGCCATCCTTCTTGCTGCCGACGTAGCCGCAGCTGCGGACCAGATCAGATTTGGAGGCGTCGCCCAGCTCCTTCACCTTGGCGAGGAGATCAGCACCTGTAAGCATCTTGCAACCATCACCAGAACCTCGACATTAATTCAGCCATGCATGGCCTGCGAGGTGGCAATCAAGAGCCCTTGGAATGGCCTAGGGCTTGCTGGCCGTTGATGGGTCAAGGCCCGTCTCCAATTCCAGGCCCGCCCGACTGAGATTCCAGCGATGAACTGCCGTGGCCTCTGCAGAACGGGCCATCTGCAGATTGCGCTGGGCCAGCAACAACTCGGTGATCGGGGCGATCCCCGCTCGGTAACGCAACAGAGCGTCTCTCACAGCTTCGTCCCCCGCTTTCGCTGCAGCGGCTGCCGCCTGCATCTGCTGCCGAGATGCTGCATGGGTGGCATACCAGGTGTTCACGCTCTGGTTGATCGCTTGCTGGGCCTGTTCAATCGCCAGGCTGCTCTGTTCGGCGCGGCGCCGGGCCAGAGCCGTGGATTCACGCGTCAATCCCCCATCAAACAAGGGTTGACGCAGGCTCAGCACAGCACCCCAGTCGTAAAAACTGCCGGAGGCAGTAGCGCTACTGCTCTGGGTGGGGAGGGACGCCGAACCACTGTTCACGCTCACCTGCGGGGTGGCATTCAGTACCGGCACATTGAGCCAATCTCCATTGATCCCGGCCCCCAGCGCCAACCCCAGCGTGGGCAAACGAGCCGCCCTAGCCAGTTGTACCCGTGCCAGCTGGGCCTGGCGCTGCTGTTGCAGGGCTTCAAGAGCAGGTCGCTCCTGCAGGGAGCGCCGCAAGGTGTCCGGCAACGGCAGGGTCCAGGCACCCCATGGCACCAGGGGATCACTCACCATCACCACCTGATCCGCAGGAAGATTGATCACCCTTGCCAGACCACTCAGGGCAATCTGCTGCTGGGCCTGAGCCTCCACCAGCCCCTGGCGATCACTCTCCACCAGGGCATCAGCTTGGAGCGTGTCAATCCGGGCAGCCAGTCCCTGTTTGCGAATGGCCCAGGCATCGCGCTGCAGCTGGGTGGATACCTGCAACGACTGCTGCCAAACGGGGATCAACGCACCGGCCAGCTGCGCCTGGAGATAGGCACTCACGATGTCGAAGCGGCTGCGCCGTTGTTGCTCCAACTGCTCCGCCTGGGAGGCCTTGAGGCCCGCCTTAGCAACCTGCCGCAACGGCTCACGGCCAAAATCCAACAGCGAATAGTTGAGGGCCAGCCCCAGGTTCACAAACGTGTTCTGCACCACGGCATAGCCATCGCTCCCCAACTCCAGGTTGAGATCTCCGATGCTGGGCAGATTCGAGATGAAGCCCACACTCGATCCCACCTGGGCGTAGGTGCCGAGGGCCACCAGATCCAGCTTGGGCAGAAAGCGGGTGCGCGCCAGACCCAGCAGGGCTTGGTTTTCCTCCACCAGCAGGGCGCTGCTGCGCAGATTGAGCGATTGCGACAGCCCCAGCGCGAGGGCCTGCTGGAGGCTGAGATTGAGGGATTGCAGCGGCTGGGCCATGGCGCGCTGCGGCACAGGCGCCCACACGCCCAGCGCTACCCCTGCAAGGAACGCACCAACCCCGAGCCAACGGCGCCTGCAACAACGCAACCGGAGTGACCTCGAAGTGCGCGTACCCTAAGGCGACAAACCGACGACCCCTCACCGGCGCGCCATGGCCCCTGTGGATTTGGCACCGCGCCTGTTGCCGATGGGTCTGGTTACATCCTTGGCCGTGATCTGGGCCGTGTCTCCAGGGGTGGATGTGGAAGCGGAAGGTAGCGGCGTGCTGCTCCAGCCAGACACCCGCGTTGGCATCTATGCCCGCTCCGCCGGGCAGGTGCAGAAGTTGTTCCACGCAGTGGGCGACCCGATGGCCGAGGGCGCCGTGGTGGCCAGCCTCGATCGCATCGACCAGGCCGCACCCGGCGGCGGCCTGGTGCTCGGCAATCCCGATGCCCTGCAGCGTCAGGGGGAAGCCCTGGCCAGGCAACAGGCCGCCATTCGGGCTCAGATGAGCGCCATCAGCCGCACTAACCAACCGGTGGCCAAACAACTCCAAGCCCTGGAGACCCTGCGGCAAGACGAGGTGATCCCCCGCTACAGCCCCCTGTGGGTGGGAGCGCAAGACCTCTACTTGCGCAATCAGGCGCAGATCAAAGCCCTGGAGGGGCAGCTCGCCCAGCTCGACGTCAGCCGGGCGGAACTCGATGGCCAACGTCTCAGCCAGGAGGTGCTGGCCCCGCGTGCCGGGACCCTGCTGAGCCTCTCGGTGGCCCCCGGCCAGGCGGTACTGCCAGGCCAACGCATCGGCACGATTGGTGTGGGGCCGAATCAAGCGAGCCGGCCGCGCACGGCGGTGGGGCTGTTTAGCGATGCCGATGCCGCACGGCTCAAACCCGGAGATGAGATCAAACTCGATCCAGTGCTGCAAACCCGCGACCGCTACGGCGGCACCACCCAGCGCTACGGCTCGGTGCTGGGGCGCATCCAGACCATCTCCCCAGCCAATGCCGATCTGGCGGAGGTGAGTCGTGTGGTTGGAGATCCCGAGCTGGCCTCCAGCCTCATGGCCCGCAGCCGCCAGGCCGCCTTCGGCGAAGGCGGCGACCCCTTGTCCACCGCGGCCGACAAGGTGAGCTCACCCGTGGTGCTGATTACCGTGGCCCTCGAGGACGCCACGACCCCCAGCGGCCTGCGCTGGAGCAGCGGGCGCGGCCCCGATCTGCGCCTGGACAACGGGACCCCCGCCAAACTCAAGGCGTCCCTGGAACGGCGCTCCGTGGTGAGCTTCGTGTTGCCGTTCCTGCGCTGGTTGGGAGGTGCCCAGCGATGACACGTCGTTCCTGGCTCCAACCGTGGCGGCAACCCGCCCCCTGGCTGGCGCTGCTGCTCCTGGCCATTGCCGCCGTGAGCAGTCCACCACGGCTCTGGTTCTGGGTGGCCCTGTTGCTGGTGGTGCTGATCGTGGGCTGGGTCCAGGCCCTCAGGCCTCCCGGTCCCTGAGATGGACAGCCTGGCCCTCAGGGCTGCCCTGGTGATCGGTCTGGCCGCAGGCCTCACCAGTGCCGTGGTTGGCGGCCTGGGCCTCAGTGGATCGCCAGTGGCCTACGGCGCCGTGATTGCCGCGCTGGTGGTGCGTCCGGACTTCAGTCGATGGCCCCTGGCCATCTACCCGGTGCTGCTGGTGATCTGCGCCGTGGGCCTGAGCATTGGCGTGCTCGCCAGCGAGGTGATGGCCGGGGCACCCCAGGTGTTCGTATTTGGCCTGGTGGCGGCCTTGATGCAACTGCTGGCCCTGCTGCTGCCCGACAAGCTGCGCATGCTGAGCAGCGTGTTGGCCGTGGTGGGCGTTCTACCCCTGCTGAGCAACACACCGAGTTTCAGCGCGAACTGGGATGAACTCCTGGGTATCGCCACGGGGTTGGCCGTCGGCAGCATGACGCAACTGGCCCTCACCCCGGCAGGGCTCCCCCCTGTTGCGTCCTCCGAGCAACACAATGAGCTTCCGGAGACCACCGCCGGCCAACGCCTGCGCCAGGGGCTGCAATCGCCCTTCTTCTGGCGCAAGTTGGTGTTCGCAAGCTTGGCACTGGCCATTGGCGAAGGTATTGGCGCCGTAACCCCCAAATACCTCTACTTCGGCGTTGTGATCTTGTTGAACGACAGCATCGGCGACACGCTGCTTCGAGTGCGCGATCGCCTAGTGGGGGTGAGCCTGGGCATCCTGATGCCCCTGCTGGTGTTCAACACCATTGGCCTCAGCAGCCTGGCCAATGGCCTGGTACTGGGGGGTACCGCAGCCCTGATGACCGCGCTCGGCCGCAGCACGCACCTGAGAACAGCCCTGATCTCGAGCGGTGTGGCGTTTGTGGGTTACGGCCCACTGGTGGCCTGGTACATCCCCCACCGCTGGATCGACTACGCCCTCGGTTGCGGCCTGGCGCTGGCCATCGGCCTGCTGTTGTTTCCCAACTCAGCCCTGCGGCGCTATCAGCAGCTGAAGGACGATCCCACCCGTTCCAGCGCCGAACTCTCGAGCCTCTTGCCGGCTGCCCGGGAGGAGGCCCGTTGGCTGGGCCTACCCCCTCCCGAAGCCCTGCAACGTTGATGGCCACACGCACCTGGCGGCCGGTCCTCACGGCCACAAGCGCCGCAGGTTGGGTGCTGGCCCACCAGCCCAGGGCCCTGGCGGCGGGAGCAGGCACCGCCCTCTGCGAGGGCAGCAATGCAGCCATGGGAATCGGCCTTCAGCTGGGATTGGCCATTGCCCTGCTGATCACCACCTCCATCGTGCACACCGTGGTGACGGTGATGCAGGCCGATGGACTGCAACAACCCTGGGTGGAGTCTTGGTGCCGCCGCCACAGCTGGTACCGCCTGCTGGTGGTTCTCACCATGGCGCTGATCACCGCCGGGGCCCTGATTGTGGAGATTGGCCTGTGGGCACTGCTCTATTGGGGCCTGGGACTGATCCAGGGCCTCGAACCGAGCCTGTATTTCTCTGGCATCACGTTCACCACCGTGGGCTACGGCGACATGACCCTGCACGGGTGCTGGCGGCTACTGAGCGTGGGAGAAGCCATTAACGGAGTGCTGATGGCGGGCTGGAGCACCGCTCAACTGGTGTATGTGGTGCAGCGAACGCAGACCTTGAGACTGGATTACAAACGCTCGCTACACGATCTGAAACCTTGATCATCGATGGCTGCCCCTCGGCTGCGGCGCGAGCCTTGCCCTTGGGGGCCTTCGGAGACCTGGGAAGCAAGCAAATGTATCGATTATCACGTCCTCACCGAACCAGCAATGGTGCGTAGCTAGGACACCCATAGACGCCGCGATGTGCCATGGCCTTGCCCCTACCCACCGGCCTCCTGGAGCTTCTGCGCGCTGAGGTACGCGCACCGATTGAATTGATCACCTTGATGGGCCAGTGTGACTTAGCCCACCTGAAAGGAATCATGGTGAGCTCTGGGGAACTGTTTGAATTCGTATTCGATCGGCAACGCCAAGCGGTGCAGCTCTGGCCCCGCCTACAACTCGGGAGGCTCTCAATCCAGGCAGCCTGAGCACGGGCAAGGCTGAGCAGAAGAGAAGTGCTGGCGGAGGCGAAAGTGAAGGGTTCTCTTCCTATGCAGCACCATTGGACAACACGCCAGCGGCAGTCAACGGGCGGCCTGGTTGGAACAGGCCTGGCGAGGGTCACCGAAACACCCCAGAGCCCCTTGAGCGCAGGCTTACAGGGCTGCCATCAGCTCCAGATCAGTCAGCCTCAATGGCGAAGACGAACGAGCAAACGGGATATAAATCTCGGCACTGGCGATGGAGCCGCTGGCATCAGCTCCCCCTGCAATCAGCACATGGCCGTTGGCCAGGAGAGTTTCGGTGTGGCGCCATCGCTTGTCATGCATGGAGCCAGTAGGCTCAAATTGGCCTTGGGAGGCGTTGTAAATCTCCGCCGACGAGGAGGGAACTTGCAAGTCATAGCCACCAGCGATCAAAACCTTGCCATGTCCCAAATACGTTGCCGTATGCCGGCCCCGTGCGGAGTGCATCGAACCGGAGCCGGAAAATTGCTTTTGACGCGGCCCATAAGACTCAGATGAACTCAACGTTCCCGTAGGAGCAGTTCCATTTTGATAGCCACCCACCATGAGAACCTCGCCATTCGGGAGGAGCGTGGCCGACGGATAACGCCTAGCCGTTGACATGGCACCGGTGGACTTGAAAGAACCAGTTCTTGGCTGGTACAGCTCGGGAGCATTCACATAATTTCCATTATAGCCGCCAGCCACCAAAACACTTCCATCATCTAGGAGAGTAGCGGTGTGGTTGCGCCGGGGAGTTTGCATGGATCCCGTCAACTTAAAGCTTCCACTTTTGGGTCGATAAATCTCGGCCGATGCAAGCGGAGTTCCGTCACTGGCGCCTTAGTACCCGCCAACAACCAAGGCATGGCCGTTCGGAAGCAGCGTGACCGTGGGATTCGTTCGCGAAACATGCAGCGAATCCGTTTCAGAGAAGTGTCCTGTGAGCGGGTCGTACACCTCTACGGACGCCGTGGACAATCCCTGGCGACTCTGGCCGCCCACCATGAGGACGCGGCCGTCGGCCAGCTGGACGGACGCGGCAGCAAGGCGGGGCGTCTTCATAGCACCAGTCCGCGAGAACATTCCGGTGACTGGGTCATACACCTCGGCCGATGCGAGTGTCTTGCCCTTGGCGCCAACGCCACCCGCCACCCGCCACCAGCACACGGCCGTCCGGCAAAGCTGTGACTGTGTGCAGAGCGCGCGGGATCGTCATGGACCCTGTGTATGCAAATCCCCCCGAACTCGAATGGCCGGAGCCGGGCTCAAACCTGGCCGCTGCTACAACGGCACTGAGATCAGATGGAGAGGCCACGGCCGATTGAGTTTCGCGCTACAAAGTTGGACAACGCTAAACAGGGACACTGCCACATGCAACCCCCAGACAAGGGATCGATGCATTGGCGAATGGAATCCAATACAGGAGATGCAGAAGGCACATAACAGTGCCACCTCAAGGAGCAGCAATACAGCCACAATCCTGATCGCTCAGCAACCACCTCCTTGTAGCGATCGCTATAGCATTAAATATCATACAGACGTTCTCACTCCCCCCTCGGAAGCCTGCATCATCCGATGGATTCACGCTGACAGCCGTGAATCCGTAGGGCAGTTCAGCCTGAAGTAGGCGCGACCGGCCATGGCACGGAGGCAAGTGGATGAAACCCCACGCATCAAGTGTACAATCGCCCCATTCATCGCTGATTTCGGCGCTTTCACAGGCCAATCAAACAACGGACATGGCCTGACCTCGCTTAACTATCACTGATTCCATTGCACAAGGAAGAATCTGCACGCTCGGGAAGCACCTATCTACCCACCCTGCAACATGAAGAAAGGGAGCTCAAAATATGAGCCCCTGAGACCATCAGTTGTATAGAGGCGCTTTGGGGCTGATAGCCACCCCAAAGCCGCATCACGCACTGATTTCGAAGATCTAGTCACTTGTGCTGATCACCCTCTCATTAAGAGGCTGCAGTGGCCTCGCATTCATGGGATAAAGCTTTTGGAAGGCGGCCAATTGAGCCGGAGAGATCGTCTCCGGCGTCTTGAGAATATAGAACTGAACCCCCTCAGAACAGGGAGGCGTTGTCAAAGATCCTGCATAGGTATAGTAGGAAAGGTCTTTCGGAAGAACGCCGTCCAGCGAAGGAAGGGATGCACTAACTTTTTGACCTTTCGCGGAGGGGAGAAGCTTCCAAAGCGATGAAATGAAAGAATTTGGGGAACCCTCTACGAAATTCACGCCAATGACGGCAAGCTTTCCGGCAGCATCTTGGTGAACAAGGTGAACATTCATAGCGTAGTGGACACCGTTAATGGCCTCCTCGCTTGGCGTATGAAAGTGATACTGGAGCAACTTGTATTCAGCGTTACCAATCAGCAAACGACCCTCGGTGTTTACTTGAATGGTCGTTCCAGTATTGACCACAGTATCGCCAGACGTGGGCCGATAGGAGGGAACCAGCACTGGGGCATTAGCCTTTCGCTTGGTCCTGTCAGACACAATATTCACGGGTGCCTGCTCGGCTCCATCCGTACACTTAGCGTATTCAGGACTTAGTTTTCCCCAGTTTTCTGGAGCCACGTCTCCTTGATAGCCGTATTGCGGCTTCGCCAATGAACCCACTGGCGCCAATGCCATACCCAGCAAGATCAATGGAATGCAACGGCGTGATGGGACCAAGCGAATCGCCATTATTAGAGTTGGTGCAGACTTCTCTAGTTGTGTTTTCTCACCAGGTCATTCAGTAGCGCGCAACAGTCCGAGCTGCTGAATGG
>CALJTZ010000231.1 GCA_937975655.1 uncultured Synechococcus sp.
GTGAGGCACTCCACGATGCCGGGATGGGGGTGCAGTGGCACCCACTTCTGGCTGCCCTTGGCGGTTTTGTTGAAGGTGCGGGGCCGCCCCGGCAGGCTCACCACGTGGGCTTCCATGGCTCCCACCGCATCACAGGTGCGCAGGATCGCCGAGAGGTTGTGGGGTTTATCCACCTGCTCCAGCACCACCGTGAGGTCGCCCATGCGGCGATTCAGCACGGCCTGGAGCCGCTCATAGCGACGGGGCAGCAGCGGCATGGGGACCCGACGTTCTCCAGGGCGGTTAGAACACCAGATTCGCTGACGACAGGGACTTGGTTCCCGGGATCAGCACCTCCAGGTCGGCAAGGCCGTCGCCAGTGGCATCCAGCTGCAACAGGCCTGCGGCAAAGCGAACCTCGCCGGAGCGGCCACTGAAGGCCGTTGAGCCAATGAACTGTCCGCCCGCGGCGAGGCTGCTCAGGTCCAGCCGGTCAGCCTTTTCAAAGCCCAGGATGCGGTCCCTCTGTCCGTCAGCAGCGGCTGAATCCTCGGCCGCTGTGAACCGGTAGGTGTCTGTGCCCTTGCCGCCGATCAGAACGTCTGCTCCAGCGGCTCCGGTGAGTTGGTCGTTTCCGCCAAGACCGATCAGCAGATCGGCCGTTGTGCCGCCCACCAGGGTGTCGCTGCGATCCAGGCCCACCTTGCTGCTCTCCAGCGTGGCCAGCAGTGACTTGGTTAAGCCGATCGCCTTGGTCTGGATCCCCAGTTGTTCATAGGACGCGTATGTGGCTTGGTTGGCCCCCTGCGCCACCCTGCCGATCAGCTCCACTTGAAAGCGCAGGGGGGCATCGGGGGGAATGCTGGGGGGTGATCCCGCGCTGCCGTAGGCCAGTGCAGCAGGGATGGTGAGTTCAACCACTTCCCCGAGCCGGCGCTTGGCCAGGCCCTGATCCCAGCCGGCAATCACCTGGCCCGCACCCAGTTGAAAGCTGAACAGGGAACGATCAGCGCGAGGGGTGAAGGTGCTGAAGTCGTAGTTGGAGTCGAAGGGGGTGCCATCCAGGAGCTGCCCGGAGTACCACACACCAACGCGATCACCGTTCCCCACTTTGGGGCCCGTGGAACGTCGCAGTACGGACGTCGTCACCTTGGGCTGTCCCTTGGATTTGGCCATGGTGTGTGTTGAGCTGGGGCTCAAACTAGTGGCAGATTTGAGTCCCACTCCTCCCGGCCGTGCTGCGTTTGATCAGCGGGTATGGCGCATGGTGGAGTGCATCCCCTCTGGTCAGTTGGCCACCTACGGCCAGATCGCGGAGTTGATCGGGGCCTATGGCTGTGCCCGGCAGGTGGGCTGGGCCCTGCGGCGGCTCTCCCTGCCCTCCCCGGTGCCCTGGCACCGGGTGGTGAATGCCCAGGGCCGCATCGCCATGAGCCTGAGCCGGGAGGGCTCCGATTGGATCCAGCGTGAGCTGTTGATCGCCGAGGGCATCCCGGTTGACGCCCAGGGCCGGCTGCCGCTGGCGCGATACCGCTGGTTGCCAATGGCAACCCCAGGTGGCGTTGGCTGCGGAGCTGCCTCTTGAAATCTGTACAGGCTGTACAGATTTCAAGAGAAGGTTTGGGTGAGTGCACCTCACTCGCCAATCTTCAATGTCCCGCCGCTGGCGACCTTGGCTTTCTGTGGCGCTAGTTGTGGAGCACTGCGCTGGGCCTCCGATTGATTGCCTCTGTCCCGAGTGAGTTTCACGCCGCTGGTGGCGCATCCGTGGGTCTGGGGCCGCGGCAGCTGGCCTGGCAGGTGCTGCAGGCCGTGGCGGCCGGGGCCTATGCCGATGGTGCCCTGGAGCGTGAGCTGGGCCGGATGGAGCTCTCAGCGGCGGATCGGGGCCTGGCCACGGAGCTGGCCTATGGGGCGATTCGCCAGCGGCGCCTGCTCGATGCCTGGTTGGATCTGTTGGGCAAGGTGCCGGCCCAGAAGCAGCCGCCCAAGCTGCGCTGGTTGCTGCATCTGGGTCTCTACCAGCTGCTCGCCAGTGATCGCATCCCCGCCTCCGCGGCGGTGAGCACCACGGTGGAGCTGGCCAAGCGGGGCGGCCTGGCCAAGCTGGCCCCCGTGGTGAATGGCCTGCTGCGGGCCTGTTTACGTCGGTTGGAGGCCGGGGATCCTCTGCCCATGCCCCAGGATCCAGCTGCAGCCCTGGGGGTGAGCCAGTCGCTGCCCCAATGGCTGGCGCAGGATCTGCTGCAGTGGCTGCCCGCGGATCAGGCCGAGGCCTTTGGGCGAGCCTGCAACAGCCCCCCGTCTCTGGATCTGCGGGTGAACCGCTTGCGCAGTAGCCGGGAGGCTGTGCTTCAGGCCCTGGCGGCGGCCGGTGTGGCGGCCGAGCCGATCGAGCAGCTGCCCATGGGGATCAGCCTCACGGGTCGCAGCGGCGATCTGCGCCAGTTGCCGGGCTACGCGCAGGGACACTGGTGCGTGCAGGACCGGGCTGCTCAGCGCATTGCCCCGCTGCTGGATCCGCAGCCAGGGGAGCGCATCCTCGATGCCTGCGCAGCCCCGGGCGGCAAGAGCACCCATCTGGCCGAGCTGATGAACAACGAGGGCACCGTGCTGGCCCTGGATCGGGCCGAAGCCCGGCTGCGGCGGGTCGACCGCAACAGCGAGCGGCTGGGGCTCACCTGCATTCAGCCCCGCCACGGCGATGCCGCCACCCTGGTGGAGCGCATGCCGGAGTGGCGGGGCAGCTTTGATCGCATCCTGGTGGATGCGCCCTGTTCAGGCCTGGGCACCCTGGCGCGCCATGCCGATGCCCGCTGGCGGATCGAGCCGGCGGGCATCGATGGGCTGGTGCTGTTGCAGCGGCAGCTGCTGGAGGGGTTGCGGCCTCTGCTCAAGCCAGGTGGGCGGCTGGTGTATGCCACCTGCACGGTGCATCCCCGTGAAAACAGCGATGTGATCGCCGCGTTCCTGGCGGACCATCCCAGCTGGACCCTGCTGGAGAGCTGGCAGCTCTGGCCGGGATCCTCGTCGGGAGGTGATGGCTTTTTTGCGGCGGCCTTGGCGGCGGCTTAGGGCAGCGGGGGTGGCGGCGCTACGGGCGGCGGCGGTGCTGGCGGGGCCGCCACCGGTGCGGGCGGGGGCGTTGCTGGCGTTGTCGGTGCCGACTCCACGGGTGCGGGCTTTGCGGCGCTCGGTGGCGTGGCAGGGGTGCTGCCGTCCGCCGGTGCGGTGGGCTCTCTCCACGCGCCGGAGTCGGGCGGCTGCCACTGCGATTCGTTGGGCCGGCGGGTGTCGGCTTCGGGGTTGGCCCAGCTCCGGCCCTGGGGCTTGAGCGTCAGGGGGTTGAACTTACCGGTGAGCACGGGCTTGGGCGGGAACTGCCGCACGGGCAGGTCTTTGGTGATCGGTGCCATGTAGGCCTGCCAGGCCACTACGGCTGCGGCGCTGGTGCTGTTGGTGGTGCGGTTGTTGTCGTACCCCAGCCACAGGGCGGTGGTGAGTTGGGGGATCGAGCCGATGAACCACAGGTCGCGCCCCCCCTCGGAGGTGCCGGTTTTGCCGGCCACGGGGCGGTTGGGGAGGTAAGCCCCCGTGGCGGTGCCACCCCGCACCACCTGCTCCAACATCCACAGCATCGCGTCGGCGATGTCGCTGGGCACCACCCGGCGGCCCGTATCGCCATCCACGCGCCGGCTCCACAGCAGTTCACCGTTGGGGCCAAGGATGTCCTCGAATGGGGTGGGTTTCACATACACGCCCCGATTCGTGATGGCGGCGTAGGCCGCTGCCATGTCCAGCACCGTCTGCTCGGTGGCTCCCACCGCCAGGGGGTAGAAGCGCCCAAGCTCGCGGCTGATGCCAAGGCTCTTGGCGGTGGCGATCACCTTGTCGAAGCCCAGCTTCTGCAGCAGATCCACGGCCACGGTGTTGAGCGAGTTCTGCAGCGCCACCCACATGGGCACGCTGCCCATGTACCGCCCTCCGAAGTTCTTGGGGCAGTAGCCGGCGAAACAGCGGGCGGCGTCCCGCACGATGTCTTCGGGCTTCATGCCCTCCTTCAGGGCCGTGAGATACACGAACAACTTGAAGGTGGAACCGGGGGAGCGCAGGGCCTGCACGGCCCGGTTGAACTGGCTGGTTTCGAAGTCATTGCCGCCCACCATGGCCCGCACCAGCCCGGTGCCCGGCTCCATGGACACGATGGCGCCTTCCATGTCGCCTGGGGCGAAGGCATTGATGGTGTTCTGGGCCTGCTCCTGCCAGCTGAGATTGAGGCTGGTGCGGATGGTGAGGCCGCCCACCTCTAGTTCCTCAGGGCTCAGCACCTTCGGCAGCTCCTGGGCCACCCAGCTGGTGAAGTAGGGGGCGCGGCTGGTCCAATACTTCGGTTCCGCTGGTTTCAGCTCCAGGGGCGCGGCATTGGCCTGCTCCTGTTGGAGATCGTCGATGAAGCCGGCTTCGCGCATGCGGCGCAGCACCGTGGCCCGGCGCTCCAGCGCCAGATCGGGGTTCACCAGCGGGGAATACACCGAGGGCGCCGGCGGCAGCCCGGCGATCAGGGCCGCCTCCGGCAGGGTGAGCTGGGCCGGTGTCTTGGAGAAATAGATCCAGGCGGCATCGGCTACGCCGTAGGCGCTGGAGCCCAGGTACACAACATTGAGGTATTCCTCAAGGATCTGTTGCTTGCTGAGCTGCCGTTCCAGCTTTCCGGCCAGGGCCGCCTCCTTTAGCTTGCGGATGATGGTGCGGTCCTGGCTCAGGAACACCGTGCGGGCCAGCTGCTGGGTGATCGTGCTGGCGCCCTCCTCCACGGAGCCCTGGCGGAGGTTTCGCAGCATCGCCCGGGCAATCCCGGTGGGATCGATGCCGTCATGTTGATAAAAGCGGCGATCTTCGGCGGCGATGAAGGCCCGCTCCACCAGCTGGGGCATCTGGCCACTGGCCACCTTGTCGCGGGTGGCGGGGCCCAGCTTCTGAATCACCTGGCCATCGGCCGAGAGCACCGTCACGGTGCCCGGCCGGTTGTAAGCCTTCAAGCGCCGCACATTGGGGAGCAGGGCATCGCTTCCCTGCACCAGCAACAACTGAGCCCCGGCCACAACGGCACCCGCGCCTGCACCGATCAGGCCTGCGATCAGCAGATGGCGGCG
The DNA here is from genome assembly GCA_937975655.1 of uncultured Synechococcus sp. GTDB lineage: Bacteria > Cyanobacteriota > Cyanobacteriia > PCC-6307 > Cyanobiaceae > Vulcanococcus. Next base: position 5,133 of record CALJTZ010000231.1, read on the forward strand.
GCGCCGTTGTTTCACATCGTCAGGGGCAAGGCGGCTGCGGACGCCACCAAGTCACTGTGGCCAATGGCTAGGGCTGTCACGAGCATCCCGAGCACCAGGAAGGGCTGGGCGCTCGCCTGGTACTTCACGTCGAAGGCAACGGGATCCCGCAGCAGCCAGATGTCCTGAAAAGTGATTTGGGGAATGATCAACAGCACCAGCAGCACCGCGGCGAAATGCTGGCCGATGGCGATCAGAACGGCAACCATGGCGAGCTGGAAAAGATCGATCATTCCGGCACTGATCCAGCTTGCTTTCTGAATGCCGAAGGCCACCGGCAGGCTCTGCAGCCCCAGGGCCCGATCCCCTTCCACGCTCTTGAAGTCGTTCACCACAGCGATCCCCAGGCCCGCCAGGGAGTAGGCCAGGGTCAGCAGAGCCGTGGTCCAGGTGAGCTGGCCGAACAGGGCCTGGCCGGCCCACCAGGGCAGGGCGATGTAGCTGGCGCCGAGGGCGTAATTCCCCAGCCAGCCGTTCTGTTTGAGCTTCAGGGGTGGCGCGGAGTAGATGAAGCTCACGAAGGAGCCCCCCAGGGCCAGCAGGAACAGCACCGGCGTGGCGTGGCCGGCCCAGAGATCGAGGCCGTAGGCCACCCCCAGGCCCGCCACTAGCAGCACCCAGATCTGAATCTTCACCTGCCAGAGCGGGATGGCACCGGAGGGAATCGGACGGTAGGGCTCGTTGATCGCGTCGATCTCGCGGTCGTAGTAGTCGTTGATGGTCTGGGTGTAGCCCGCCAGCAGGGGGCCGCTCATCAGCATGCAGGCGATCGAAGCGCCCACTTCCGGCAGGGTCCAGTGGAAGTTGCCCGAGGCCGCAGCACCGCAGAGCACCCCCCAGATCAGAGGGATCCAGGTAACGGGCTTCATCAGCTGAAGCCGGATCTTCCAGATGTTGGAGGTGCCGCTGGCACCCTTCATGCCCAGCAGCTGCCGGGCCCCACCCCCCGAGGTGGCGGTGGGATTGGGGGAATCGCTCACGCTGCGGTGATCTCGTCGTCGAAGAACCAGGTGGTGGTGCCGTTGGCCAGTTCCACCACCACGCCGATGCCCTTGCCGTCGGTCACCTTGAAATCCTTCACCGTGCCGGTGGCGTCGGCCTGGAGGGCCGAAACCAGATCAGCGGGGATGCGGTCACGAACCCGGGTGACCCGCACCTTCGAGCCGATGGTGATGGCAGCCTGGGACATGTCCGGCGCAACTAGAAAAGTGGCGCAAGGCTAACCCGCTGCCAGCCCGTTCCTTCATGGTCGCCAAACGGATCATTCCTTGTCTCGATGTGGCCGATGGCCGGGTGGTGAAGGGGGTCGACCTGCACGGCGCCCCGGTGGAGCGGCGCGCCGACGCCGCCGCGCCCTTTAGCGCCGACCTCGTGCTGGGCGAACGGGGCCTGACGCCCAGCCTGCCGCTGCGGCGGCGGGACCTGGAGGCGATGCTGAGCGCCTGGTCCGCGGAGGCCCGCCGGGCCCGCGCAGACGTCGCCTTCTGGCGCCAGCAGGCGGAGACGGCGTGGCGGCGCGAGCCGCGCCCGCGCGCCCTTTGCAATACCTTCCCTCTGGGGCAGGTTGCGCGCCAAGCAGTGCAGCGGGGAAAAGCCCGCGCGCTTACG
>CALJTZ010000232.1 GCA_937975655.1 uncultured Synechococcus sp.
CGCGATCGTGGCTCAGCACTTCGTTGCCGAAGTAGCGGGCCACGGGGAACTCGGAACTGAAGGGGAACTCGATGGTGCGCTCGTCTTCGCCGACCTTAAAGTCAGCTACCTCGGCGCGCTTCAGGAGCTGCCCTTCGAGATCACGCGATAGGTCCATCGCTGTCCTCTGTCTCATCTTCCCCATTATCGTCGCTCGCGTCCGGGTCATTGGCCGGGTCCATCTCCTCGGCCTGGTCCTCAGTCACGTCACCGGCCTGCTCGGTGCCGGCGCCGTTCACCTCATGGGGATCGGTGTCAAACATCAGATCGAGGTCGTCGGCCATCTGCAGCTCGGCGGCCCTGGCCACCATCAGCTCCTCGAGGTCGCCGCCCTGCTCGGCCACCACCTCACCCAGCGTCTTGAAGCCGCAGCGCACCGCATCCTTGTAGGCCTGCACTTCCTTGGCCGGGTCCACCCATGCCCAGCCGCGGGGCATCCAGCGCATCGCCCGGTAACGCTCGGGATCGGTCTCGTATAACGGCAGCCCCAAGGCGCCGCCCAGCACCGCCATCTCCAGCCAAGCCTCGAAGACCGGCTGGTGGAAGTTCTCGATCAGGTACTGCTGCAACGCGCGCCAGTGGTCGCGGTCCTCCAGCAGGCTCAGCCTCGAGCTGCTGTAGTTCGTCTGGCTGAAGTCACGGCTCACGCTCTCGTAGGAGCAGCCAAGGCCGGCCGCCATCGCGCGGAGCATCGCCCGCAGGAAGGGCTCAAACTGGCCATCCGGTGCATCAAGCGCCGGCACGGTCACCTTCTCGCCGGGAGCCAGATACTTGAACACGCCAGGCTCGAAATTTGACACCCGCTCGCCGTCCACCACCTCATCGCCCAGCAGCTCGCCCTCGGGGCTCTCGATGAAGCCCATCAGCGCCGAGCTCGCCCGCGCGCGGATCACCTCGGCCTCCTCATAGCCCTGCAGGTGGTGCAGCCGCTGAATCGCCGTCGCCAGCCACGGCACGCCGCGGGTCTGGCCCGGCCGGTCCATCAGGTAGAGGTGGATGATCTCGGCCGCCGGGATCAGCTGGTGCCGCGGGCCGGGCTGGCCCTGGAATGGCGCATCGCCGGGGTGCTTCTTCAGGAAGGCGTACTGCACCGGCCGGCCCCAGCGGTCGCACTCGACGCCCATCCGCCACTCATTGCCGTCGATCGTGCTCTTGCCCGTGTAGGTGTCATCGAGCAGATCCGACTCGATCACCTCGAGCGCGAACGGCACCTTGCCGCCGCCGAACGGCTGGCGCACCTTGCGGATGAACACCTCGCCCGACTCGGCCATCGCGCCGATCACCAGGCGCTCCAGATCGTGCCAGCTCAGCCGGCCGCCGGTGTGGCAGTGCTGTTTCTTGCTCCAGACCTTCCACGCCGTCTCGATCGCGTCGTTCACCTGCTGGTCCAGCCGGCCGCCGCCGCGCAGCATCCGCACCTGCGCCTGCATCTTGATGCCGGTGCCGATCACGTTGTTCTTCACCGCGCGGATCGCCTGCCGCGCGTAGTCGTTGTCGCGCACCAGCTGGCGCGAGCGGTTGCGCAGCCGGGGCAAGCTGCCCTTGATCTCGGCATCGGCGCTCGCGCCGCCCGTTACCCAGTCGCTGGTCAACCTGCTGACCATCGCGCCCTGGTACATCCGGCGCCGGGGTGCTGGCGCTGGTGCAGGTGCGGCCCCGCGTTGCAGCCAGCCGTAGATCGCAGATCGGACGCCCATTAGAACCGCACGTAGAGGTTGTGAGGATTGCCGAGGCCATTGGCCATCAGCTGCGCGGCCTGTTCGCGCTTCACGCTGGCCTTCAGACTAGATTCCAGCGCCAGAAGATCGGCCATCTCCATCTTCTTCAGCCGCCGGCTGCCGATCGTGTACTCGGCCACCGCACCGCCCGAGATGATCGAGCGGATCGCCGCCTGCACTGCGTCGAGGTCTTTCTGCGCCTGGGTGCGGCCGTCGAATGCCGCCGGGAGCCCCGCGTAACCCAGCCCAGCCTGCACCGTCAGCTGCCCGGCCCCGAGCGTCACATGCTCGCCGCTCTTCGTGGCCTCGGCCTGCCAGTACCACTGCCCTGCATCGAACAATGCACTGGTGCCCTGCGCGATCAGGAACTCCCACCCGGTTCCGTAGGCCGTGCCCACCACCGTCGCGCCTTCGTGGTTGGTGTTGGTGCGCAGGTAGTAGGTGAGCGTCCAGCTGCTATCGATCGCATTGCCGAGGTTGTCGCGGCCCGCAACGTCCCGCCAGCGGATCGTATCGCCGGCCCTGATCTGCGCGGGGATGTTCACGGCTTCACCACTGCGTTGCGAACGAAGGCGCTCTGCCCTTGCCCGATTTTAGCCGTGGCTTGTCAGCTCCATCAGCTGCCTTCTGGAGCCTTGTTTCCAGCTGATCCCAGATCGTTCTGCGGTCGTATCGCTGGTACAGCCGATGTACCGCAGCGTATGCATAGATCAGGCAATCCAGCGCCTCGTTACGCGCGCTTGGTTTCTTTACCCACTCCCTCACGGGAAAGCCCTTCACGTACCGCAGCGCCTGCTTCTCGGCCGTCAGCTGCTCGAAATAGTCGCCGCCTGTCTGCGCGTGGAAGTGCAGATAGCCCGGCCCGCGCTCGTTGTGCTTCAGCCGCCCGAACAGCGTGGTTTTGATCGTGTCGCCGCCCACCGGGAACACCTGCGCGCCGCGCTTCAGCGTCCGCCCTTGCGCGTTGATGTCCACCTTGCTCGCCTTGCCCAGCGGCGCCTTGCCTCTCTGGCTCTGGCCCTTGATCGCGATCACGCCCACTGCCTGCCGTTCCCGCGCGTACTGGTACACCTCAGCCGTCGCGTGGCCGCCCGAGTCGATCGCCACCACGTCCGCTCGCACCTTCGCGCCGCTCGCGTGCTCCCATTCGTGCAGCACCAGCACGTCCAGCTGCTTCCACACCTCCGGCCGGCACGGGTCGCCGAAGATCTCCTGGTGGTCGATCAGCCAGCCCTCCTCCTCGCGGCCCCAGGCCCACACGCTTACCGCCAGCCGGTCACCCGCTGAGCCGCCGCCGCCCTGCACGTCCACGCCGATCGTCACCGCCAGCGCACCCTCCGGCAGCTGGCCGGCCGCATACGCCTCGCACCGCTCCAGCAGCGCATCCGCGCTCACCTTGCTGGCGAAGTCCTCCTCCCACGTCTCAGCCAGCCGGGTGTTGACGAAGCTCTTGAGCATCGGTGCGTCCGACTTCGCCCGCAGGAAGTCGTCCACCATGTCCGCCCAGCTCAGCCAGCCCAGCGGCGAGTACAGCCCGCTCAGCTGGAACCCGGCCGTCTTGCCATCGCTCGGCGCCGTCGCACGCCATTCGCCCTGCCGCAGCATCGCTGGCTTGTGGATCTCGGCGAACCGCTCGTGGCACACCTCGCACTCATAGGCCGCGGTGGCCGGGTCGTTCTTCTCCCACTTCAGCTGCGGCCACTTCAGCCACTGCATCGCCCCACAGCAGGGGCACGGCACGTAGAAGCGCCGCTGGTCGCTGCGCTCGTATTCCGACTCGATCCGGCTGAAGTCCTTCACGGTCGGCGTGCTCGTGAGCAGGATCTTGCGCCGCGCGAAGGTGGTGGCCCGCTTCTCGGCAAGGCTCACCGGGTCGCCCTCGCCGTCCACGTCCAGCGGGAAGGCGTCCACCTCATCGCAGAAAATGTACCGGCACGGTGTCGAGCGCAGGCCGGTGGCTGAGTTCGCGCCCGTCAGCAGCATCATCCCGCCAGGGAACTCCTTCGAGAACATCGTGTTGCCCGAGTCCCGCGAGCGGCTCGGCGCGATCTTCTCAGCGAGGATCGGCGTCTCGGTGATGAGACTCTCAAGTCTCTGCTTGCTCAGCCTCTTGGCCATCTCCACGGTCGGCTGCACCAGCAGCATCGGCCCCGGCGCGTGCGCGATCACGTAGCCCAGCCAGTTGCTCCCGCTCTCGGTCTTGCCCGTCTGCGCCGCGAACATCATCACCACCCGCTGCACCGTGCTGGTGGTGCTGAGGCAGTCCATCGGCTCGCGCAGGTACGGCGTCCTGTTGGTGCGCCACGGTCCCGGCTCGGCGCTTGCCTTGCTGCTCAGCCGCCGGTGCTTGTCCGCCCAGTCGCTCACCGTCAGTGGGGGCTCGGGGCGCAGCCCATCCATGAATGCCGTGCGCCAGACGCTCACAGCCCTGCCTCCTGCAGCGACAGCAACGCATCACGGTGCTCATCGCTGAGCAGCTGGTGGATCACCGCCGGGTCGGTCTCGCCGGCCAGCTGGTGGCTCAGCCGGTCCGCCAGGTTGCTCAGCGCTTCCCTGATGCTCCGGCCCACCTGGAAGGCGTCCTTCTTCACCTCCTCGGCCGGCACCAACTCGCGGCGCTGCTGCGCCACCTGCAGCTTGCTGAGCTCCGCCTGGTAATGCTCCCGCCGTGCCCGGCTCTCGTTCAGCTCTGGGATCGCATCGTCGGGCAGCGCCTCGATCGCGCGCTTCAGCTCCACCGGGGTGCGCGGTGCCGGGGCCTCGATCGGGTCCGCCTGGCTCACCTTCGCGTTATGGGTCGCCTTGGTGTTGCGGTTCCACAGCTCGAGCGCCTGGTCGCGGTCCAGCCACCTCCTGCCGTCCTTTTCCACCACCGCGGCAGCGATGCGGGATTTGCTCGCCGCCGTTACGGTTCCCTTCGCGCAGCCCTTGATCGCCGCGAACTCGCTGAAGGTGACAAGCAAGCTGTTGCAGGCCCTTACGCCACTTGAATGGTAGTGAACTATTGAACTACTGAACGGGTGGGGCGCGCTATGGCCGTTTGTCTCACGCTGGGTCCCGTTTGAGACTGCTTTTTTCTGACGCTAGCTGGAGCGCGGGGTCGCGAAACACCAGATCGGA
>CALJTZ010000233.1 GCA_937975655.1 uncultured Synechococcus sp.
CGGCCTGCAGACCCCAGCGGCTGAAGCGCTCCATCAGTGCCTGCTCGCGGCCGGGCTTCACCACAAACAGCATCCGTTCCTGGGATTCGCTCAGCAGGAACTCGTAGGGGGTCATGCTGGCCTCGCGGGCGGGCACCTTGTCGAGGTCGAGCTCGATGCCCAGGCCCCCCTTGGCGGCCATCTCCGAACAGCTGCAGGTGAGGCCGGCGGCGCCCATGTCCTGCGCGGCCACCACATCACCGCTCTGGAAGGCCTCGAGGCAGGCCTCGATCAGGCCCTTCTCCAGGAAGGGGTCGCCCACCTGCACGGCCGGCCGGTCGTCGAGGGAGGCCTCGGTGAGCTCAGCGCTGGCGAAGCTGGCGCCGCCCATGCCATCGCGGCCGGTGGTGCTGCCCACGTAGACCACGGGATAGCCCACCCCCTCGGCACCGGAGCAGACGATCTCCTCGGTTTCCATCAACCCCAGGGCCATGGCATTCACCAGGGGGTTGCCGGAGTAGCTGGGGTCGAAGGCCACCTCACCGCCCACGGTGGGTACGCCCACGCAATTCCCGTAGTGGGCGATGCCGGCCACCACGCCCTCCATCAGGCCCACGTTGCGCTCGTCCTCCAACGGCCCGAAACGCAGGGCATTGAGCAGGGCGATCGGCCGGGCGCCCATGGTGAAGATGTCGCGCAGGATGCCGCCCACGCCGGTGGCTGCGCCCTGGAACGGCTCCACCGCCGAGGGGTGGTTGTGGCTCTCGATCTTGAAGGCCAGCCGCTGGCCTTCGCCCAGATCCACCACGCCGGCGTTCTCACCCGGGCCCACCAGGATGCGCGGGCCAGTGGTGGGGAAGCCCTGCAGCAGCGGCCGCGAGTTGCGGTAACAGCAGTGCTCGGACCACATCACCCCGAACATGCCCAGCTCGGCGCGGTTGGGGGCGCGGCCGAGGCGGCGGCAGATCTCGTCGTAGTCGGCCTGGCTGAGGTTCTCCTTCTTGAGGGCCTCGGGAACGGAGTACTCGGGA
>CALJTZ010000234.1 GCA_937975655.1 uncultured Synechococcus sp.
GCGTGTACCTGCCGGATGTGGTGCTGGCCGAGGTGGCCTGGGTGCTGCGGGGCTATGACCTCGAGCGCACAACCCGCTACCAGCTGCTGGAGCGGCTGGTGAGAACCCGTGGCGTTGTGGTGGATGACATCGACGCGGTGATCGATGCCCTCGAGCAGTTCCGCCTGGGAGGAGATCTGGCCGATCAGCTGATCTTGGCCCGGGCCGCCAGCACCGGCGCCCTGCCGGTGCTCAGCTTTGACCGTCGGTTCGCTGCCTCGGATGGGGTTGAGCTGCTCAGCCGAGGTTGAGCGTTCAACGGAAAGCCCGGCCACCAATCGGCAGCCGGGCCTGAGCCTCCTGGCTCAGCAGACCGAGACGGTGCAGCCGGGGGTGCCCTGCAGCCTGCGGGCAAAGGCGAACGCCTTCTCGGCAGGGATCAGCCGCATCTTCTTGACGGGCTTGCCGCGCCGGCCCATGAACTCGACCTCACAGGGGGTGGAGCCGAGCTTCTGGACGCCGGGCTGATAGCGGTGCACCAGGAGCAGGCGGACTTCGCAGACGGGGCCTTGGGGAGTGGCCATGGCTGGAGTGGAGCGGAGAACACCGACCAGACGCCCCGCAGGCGCAGTGCTGGCCAGGGGCGAGCCCAGCGAGCCTCGCGTCAGCCCTGGCCAGCGCGAGCCGCAGGGGCATGCTGCGGAGGGGTTTCGCGCCGCCCGGCCAGCCACGCCCCACTGGCCCTTCCTGCGGAGCCGTGCTGAGCAGCCACCGCGCCCGAGGACAGGCGCTGCTTTGCCAACCCCTGGGGCGAGATCCTGGATGCACGGATGGTGTGGCCACGGATGAGCAACTGCCCAGCCAGGGGCCGCTGCAGCAGCCCCCAACCCATGACGCTCAGGCCATCTGCAGCTTCTGCGCAGACAGTGGCTGGCGCTGCAGCTCGAGCTCACAGCGCTGCATCAGCTCCTGCTGGGCCAAGAGCTGCTCATCCAGCTCATCGACTCGTGCCAGACACTGCTGGATCGCTGGAATCACCTCCTCCTCCAACAGGGTGATCTCCTCTTCTCCATAGGGCTGCTCGATCCAGGTGCGGCGCAGCGGCAGCCCACGACGACGCAGCAGGATCTCTTCCACCGAGCGGAGTGTGGATTTGAGCAGCAGGAACGGATCCTCCTCAGGCCTGCAGAACGGCGAGGCGGCAGCAGAGAATCCAGTGGACTGGATGGCCATGACGATCGGCGCCAGGTGGGCGCAGCGATGGGACCGATCCCAGTGGAGGCGCGGCCGCAGGACGGGCCTCAGACTGGAGAGGCCCGGAGCAAGCCCTCCCCCCGGAACTCACCACCCTGCTGCAAGCCATTTGCGAACGGCAGTGCCAACCTGGGTGTCATCCGTCCTCCAGGTGGAGAGCGCCGGTGGGAATCGCAATCGAGCTCAGTGCCCAGCAGGCCCAAGCGCTGAGCGAAACAGCACGCCGTCTCCACGTGAGCGAGGCCGATCTCGCTGCTGCGGCAGTGCGGGATCTGGTTGCTCGGCCATCGGTTGATTTCCAGGCTGCCGCGGATCGCGTGCTCAACAAGAACCAGGAGCTCTATCGCAGGTTGGCCTGACCAGGCAGCCAAGGGTCGATAGCATTGCTATCAGCGTTGAGATGTCGCCATGGCTGACCTGTTGGTGCGCGGCGTCGATGACGCCCTCGTGCAGGCCCTCAAGAAGCGGGCCGGGGCCCATGGCCGCAGCCAGGAAGCCGAGCTGCGGGCGATCCTGTCCGCGGCGCTGCTGAGCCCACCGCGGCGCAAGCTGGCGGACCTGCTTGTGGCCATGCCGGATGTGGGCGTGGATGCCGATTTCCAGCGCCTGCAAGAGCCAGCGGCGGCGGCCGATGTTTTTGATTGACACCAACGTGATCAGCGAGGCGCGCAAAGGCCGCCGCGCAGATCCAGGGGTGCGGGCCTTCTGGGCAGACGCCGCCCGCGAGGACACCCCGCTGTTTCTGGCGGCCGTCACCATCGGTGAGCTGCGCCGGGGGGTGGAGCTGATCCGCCACCGGGGCGATCAGCTGCAGGCCCAGCTGCTGGAGCAGTGGCTACTGGAGGTGCTGGAGACCTACGGCGATCGGGTGCTGGAGCTCGATAGCGATGCGGCCCAGATCTGGGGGCGCCTGCGGGTCCCCAATCCCCACAACGCCATCGATAAGCAGATCGCCGCCATCGCCCTGCTGCATGACCTCACCGTGGTGACGCGCAACACCGATGACTTCACCGGTTGCGGGGTGCGGCTGCTGAACCCGTTTCAGGCCCCTTGAGGGCCGGATGGGCCCATTGGTCCGTGCATCAGCTCGGCCCTCCACGGTCCATCCGCGTCAGCGCGGCTCCCCCCAGCAGCGCCAGCAGCAGGTTGAGGGTGGAATCAAAGCCGCCCTGCAGCTGCTCCAGCGTGCCGGGGCAGATCTGCCCGATCGGCCGGCCCTCCATGGCCCGCTGACCGCAGACCCCAGCGGCAAGGGAATAGATCAACAGCTGGGTGCCGATCACCACCGCCAGGGTCTTGAAGACGAACCGCTCGCGGTCGAATGGTGGCTTGGGCGGTTGGGGCTCCGCGTTGGCTTGCATTGCTGCTCTTTCCTGCTGATCAGGCCCCAGCTGGAGGCAGCACTAGCGCGCCGCTCTGCAGCAGCCCCCAGATGCGCTGGGCCTCCGTCTGGCGCCGTTCGGTGTGGGGCGTGCCCGGCCTGAAATAGCCCTCGGCTGTTGCCGCTGATCCGGTCCAGTAGGCCGCCGCTGCGGCTGGATCCATGCCGGCAGGGCGGTCTTCAAAGACGCGGGTCCAGCCGATCAACGAGCCCTGGGGCGGATCGTGCAGGCCGGCGTACTCCTCAGCGAAGTACTGCTGCTGCCAGGCGTTGCTGTTGGGATCGATCCCGCCGGCGATGGCCTGCTCCCGGGCCCGGTCGTAGGCGGTGCGGCGCACGCCGGTGTACTGCATGGCCCCGCGGCCGGCACCACTGCCTGCCTCCACGACATCGAGGTTCTCCAGCTCCGGCTCCCCGGTCTCGACGACCATGCAGCCGATGAAACCGCAGGCCTCTTCCGCCGTGAGGGGTTGGATGACGCCGAGGCTGGCCTCGGTGACGGCGCTGCTGCAGAAGAACCCCAGCCAGTGCTGCAGGTTGGCGTGGGCCAGGGATGGCTCCCCAGGAGGACACGCCCCCAGGGCCTGGCCCGACGTCACTTTTTTTCCTGGAACACCCCCACATAGACCGTGCCCTGGCGGTAGAGGGGCAGCACCTTGTCGCGCAGATCAGCGTTGTGCAGGCGTACGCAACCCAACGTGGGATTCAGCGGCTGCTGTGGCGCCCAGGCACCGGGCCAGCCGCAGGCTGAACCGCCGCCGTGGAGCATGATCCCGGCCCGGCCGACCTTGGCCTCCTGGCCCTCCAGCTCCTCCATGTCAAAGGAGTACCAGCCGTAGCCCATGGCGGTATCGCTGCAGGGGGGATTGGGGTTCTGCTCGTAGTCCGCGTAGAGCTGCCCAAGCTTGTAGAGCCCCGGCGGGGTGTCGGTGTTGGTGCGTGTCCAGTCGGTGTCGGCGCCCTGGCCGCGGGCCAGGCAGGGGATCTTCCAGAGGAAGGCCCCGGTGTGGTCGTAGGCCTCCATGTCCTGGTCCCGGTCGTTCACCAGCAGGTAGGTGTCGCCGGGTTGGACCGGTGCCGGCTTCTGCGGGCCGGCCATGCCGTCCTCCTCTGAGCCGCGGGGATCGAGGCCACCTGCTGGAGCAGGCGGCTCTTCGCTGTAGGTGAGCGCCCAGGGGGCCTGCTCATCGAGGATCTCTGCGCCCTTGTCGCTGCTGCTGATGGCGGCAGACTATTACCGGTCACATGAGAGAAACCAACACCGCCGCGCTCGAGCACATTGCCTTCTTCAATCAAGTCGCCGTGAGGCAGGCCGTAGCCTAAATACTGGCGCGACACGGAGATC
>CALJTZ010000235.1 GCA_937975655.1 uncultured Synechococcus sp.
CTTTCCCTACACGACGCTCTTCCGATCTCAGCAGGAGCCCGACGTCCAGGGCGCGATAACCTCCCTCGACCCCAAGAACGGGGCGGTGCTGGCCTGCGTGGGCGCATCCGCCGGAGCGGGATCGGCTTCCCGCTGCGGCTCGGTTGTGGGTTCCAGCTCCGTGGATGCCTCGTTAGCCGCCGCTGGGCTCTCCGGCTCGGCAGGAGCCAGCGGCGGATCGGCTTCCAACAGCAGTTCCGCCTCGTTGCCTCCGCCGCTGGCGGAGCTGAGCAGCTGCCAGCCCAGGGCCTGCCAGCCGGCCAGGTGCACCGGCCAGATCGAACGGGTCACCCCGTCCTTGGCGATCAGCACCTGGCTGGGCGGCAGCAGCGCTGCATCGCCCACACCCGGATCGGGACTGATGCTCAGGCGCTGCTCCGGGCCCGAAAGGCGAACGGGGATTGCAGCGGGGTTGTTGCTGTCGAGGGGCTGCAGCAGCTCCAGCGGCAGGGCCTCAGCACTGGCCGCGGGGCTGAGGGAATCGAGGGGGTTGCTCATGCCGCTCACCTCACAGCCCCTGGGAGGCGGTCAGCGCCACGGTCATCCCCGCAGGCGTGGCAGGAGACACCATCGCCCGCGCCAGCCGCAGGCAGGGCGGCGTGATCAGCTCACTGTCGGCGGGGTTGATCAGCAGGGCAGCGCCGCTGATGATCGCCTCCACCTTGCCGCCAGCGGCGGGGATGGCGACGGCCGCAGCGGTAATCCAACTACCGGCCGTGCCATCAGCCAGCAGAGGAGCGAGCTCGAGGGTCACCGTCATCGCCTCGCTGTGGCCGCTGTGGGATGCCACCAGCACAAAGGAGCTGGTGGCATCGAGATCGGTGCCGAGGTTGACGACATCACCACTACTGCGGGTGTGCTCGTAGCAGTCGGTGGCGGAGTGGTTGATCCAGCCGACGAGCACCGTCTGGGCGTCGAGCAGCCGGGTGGCTTGAGAGGTCATCAGGGGTCTCCTGGATGGGGATGTTGGGGTTGGCGGAATCGTTCTTGCGCTCAGGCTCTGGTTCAGACCACCAGCGGCATGGGCGCGACGTTGTACAGGCGGGCAGCGGCCTTGCGGTTGCAGACGGCAAAGCCCACGTACCAATCCACCCGGGTGCGGAACACCGGCGCGTCATGCACCTCCCCGAAGTCCCGCACCGAGATGCCGTAGCGCCCCTCGAACGGGCCCTGCAGCCCGCAGACCGCCGCATCACCCAGCACGCAGCAGTAGATGGAGGTGGTGTCTCCCGGCTCGTCGTAGCCGAGTACCGCGTTGCCCTCGGCGTCCTCCTCCACCAGCAGGATCTCGATCCCCTCGAAGTAGTGCCGCCCGTCGATCACCTCGTAGAGGTCGCCGCCGGCCTGGCGGGAGGCAGTGCTGATCTGGCGGCGGGCCGCCTTGCTGGCGATCAGCACCTTGTCGCCGCCATAACCGATCACGCTGTCGGTGAGGGCTTCCAGGGCCAGCAGGTTGAGCGTGCTGCCGCCGTTGTCGATCGTCTGGTCGTCCCCAGGCACCAGGCGCTTGCTCAGCCCGTTGAACGCGCGGGGATCAAAGGTGTCATCGCCATTGATGATCGCGGCTTCCAAGGTGAGGCGCATCGAGCGCACCTTCATCTCGGTCTGGGCGGCACGGGCCTCGGGGCCCTGCAGGTCCACGATCGAGCGGTCCACATCCAGGTCGCCGCCGAACAGGTGCACGAACTCCGAATCGGAGTTGATCACCCCGTAGCTCTGGCGGTAGCCCTCGTTGACGGCGCGGAAACCGACGCGGGGCAGCTTGGTCTCGGCCGGGAAGCTCAGCGAGCCGCCCACGAGGTTGCGGAATGGCAGACGGCGCAGCAGCTCCCCCTCCGCAAAGGTCTTGAGCACCGCCAGCTGTTCGGCGCGGCGGGCGTATTTCTGCGCCTCGATCAAGGTCAGGCCCAATGGCACGCTCCAGGGGCCTCGCCCCAGTGACAACAGCTCCTGTTGCCAGGTCCGAGCCGGAGTGTCAGAGAACGGTCAGCTCAGGGGGGCGGGTGGTGGCTGGCGGCTGGAGGGCAGGCGCTCCGCATGGTGCCCCGCATCTGCTCGTCCTGAAGGCCGACGCCGATGGGGGCGCGGTGGTCGCGTCCTGCCTGCCACACCGCCATGGCCACCACACCCGTTGCCCCGGCCTGCCCGATCCGCCTCATCTCCTTCCGTCTGGCTGCCAGGGGCAGCACGGAAGCGCGGCGCCTGTTCCTCGATGGCGAGGGGCACATCAGCGCTGATCCCCACTGGCTGCCTCGGGAGCAGGCCCTGCTGCTTGCACACAATCAGCAGCTGATCTGGGGTTCAGCCGCCCGGGTGATCGTGCACTGAGCACCCCATGGCCAGTGGGTCTGGGATCGCTGGCCCTCCCTCACTGGCCATGGACTGCTCCAATGCGTCCATCCAGTCCCAGAGAAGCCTGTGCCTGTCCTTGCCGTCCAGCTCGCTCGCCGGCACAGCCTCCGCAAGGGCGCCAGGCTGCAGGGACTGAACGATGTCCACCGCATGGGGTTCGTCAAGGACCTGCACCATCTCGATGCCAAAGCCGTCGTCTGTGCAGAAAAACACCGCGTAGTGGATGGGGCCTCCAGCTCAGCATCCTTCCTTGGTAGCCATGAGGCCCCCGGACGTCAGCGGCAGGGGGGAATCGGCTCAGGCAGCATTGCGCCGGTTGCGGCGGAAGTCTCTGGGGTGCTGCGCCTGCCCCCCCGGCGAAGTCGGGTCGGTGAATCCCCTGGGTGGGTATCGCCTGAGAGATAGTTCTATTAACTGCATTCAGGAGTGTGCGTGTGCTAAGGCTCCAGGGAAGTAGCGAGCACAGGTCCGATTGAGGTGAGTGGAGCGTGCTGATGACCACTGCAAAGCAATGCTTTGCTTATCGGGCGTTGGGCAATTGTGACGACAAGCAAAATATAACCGGATGTTACGAATACAGGCATTGGCAAAGCCGCGCATCCGGCCCTGATTAGATTGCGTCAGGTCTCTGCATAGCCTGCTTGACAAGGGTCGCGTTACTGCGACCACGCGGCGACGGAAGCATACAAAGCTTTCCAGCTGTGCATTAGTTCAAAATGGCTATGTGCTGGTAATGTTGAAATAGGCATGCAGGGGCCACCAACTTCTCGGGCATTAGGACAAGAACTCCTAGGCTTAAAAACTGTCGACGATCTTGCAAGCTTTTTCAGCACAAGCAGGCAAAGACTGAATTATCATTTATACCTTCATAAGAGTTCTTTTTATCGGGAGTTCAGCATCCCAAAGCGGTCTGGGGGAACTAGGTTGATCGATGCCCCAATTGCGCCGATTATAGCATGGCAAAGACTAATTGCACGAGCTCTTTATGAGCTTTACAAGCCCAAGAAAACAGCTCATGGCTTTATTCATGGCAAGAGTGTAGCAACAAATGCAAAAAGGCATGTAGGGTCTCGTGCAATCTTAAATATTGACATTCATGATTTTTTTCATTCAATTCATTTTGGACGAGTCCAAGGCACCTTCACAAGCCAACCTTTTTCTCTCCCGAGAGATGTAGCGATTGCCTTGGCTAACTTATGTTGCTACAAAAGCAGACTGCCTCAGGGTGCGCCAACATCGCCTGTAATTTCAAATCTTGTCTGTAGGAGTCTCGATTTAAGCTTATCAGTCTATGCAAGATCCAGGAATATAGTGTATACGAGATACGCCGACGACCTGACATTTTCATCGCGTCATGAGGTCTTTTCAAACAGCTTCATCAATAGGGTTGGCGAGGATGGTGAGATCTTTCTGGCTGATGAACTTGTTAATATTATCAACAGTTCTGGATTTGAACTGAATCACGGCAAGACACGGTTAATGATGAGGTCGTCGCGGCAAGTAGTGACGGGCATTAAAGTCAATAGCAAGCTCAATGTTCCTGATAAGTATCTTAGAAATCTGAGAGCGGCTCTACACAACTGGGACAAGAAAGGCTATGAAGCTGCAAATAGAGTCTTCCAGTCAACATATGATTGCCGATCGAGACTTGGCAGCTCTCCTGAGCTACGTGAACATATTCGTGGGAAGCTTGGATATCTTAAGATGGTACGTGGAAGTGAAGACCCTGTTTCAGTTCGCTATCTGCTTGACTTCGCAAGGCTAACCGGTGAAACACAATTAATTGCAGGACGAGCAGCCAACAAAGCATGCCTTTTAAAGCAGGCGATCTGGGTTGTTTTAGGCGTAGACCCTGAGGGGACTACTCTCTCAAATGGAACAGCAGTCTTCGTAGAGGGACATGGCTTTGTTACCAATGCACATGTGATTTCAAGGCGTATAACAAGCGAAGGTTATACCATAGATAAATGGGTGATTATTAAGCCAGACAAACCATTTGAGACCCACGAAATTACATCAAGCAAGATCCATGAGCACTTGGATCTTGCCGTTTTTGAGAGTGCGACAGCAAAGCCTTGGGCGTTTGTCAGGCGATCATCATCTGTCTCCAGTATTGGAGACAGAATATTGCTGGCAGGCTATCCAGATTGGAATTACGATCCCGAACCGCGAGTGGAAACTGGTACAGTCACCCGAAAGAAAGTTGTAAGTGGCAGGGAATTGATCCAGATCTCATGCACTATTGAAAAGGGAAATTCCGGTGGGCCTGTAATCGGCGAAGATGGTTCGATTGTCGCGATTGCCACCTATGGCGAAGATGGCGCCTTCCTGCAGAACAGTTGCGTAGCTATCTATCATTTGGATAGCCTAGGGTGAATAGGCGTGCCAGCAAGGAATTGATGCCTGTCTGATTTTCCTGGTCACCCCGCTATCAACCCTTGAGGCGCCGCCCTGTCCTTACAGAGGCTCCCACCAAAGCAGGCGACGCGCCCACTACAGCGAACGGCGAGTGACCTGCCGGCACGCATCGTGGAGCTGCGCTGTCACTACAAGTCAGTAGGTGCTGTAGCGGTGCTGGCAAAGGCATTGGTCAGCACCACGTCCGATAGATCGGAAGAGCACACGTCTGAACTCCAGTC
>CALJTZ010000236.1 GCA_937975655.1 uncultured Synechococcus sp.
AACTGCTCAAGAGCGAGGCCTTCGCGGGCTTGAGCGTGGGCCTGATGATCATCCCGCAAGGCGTAGCGTATGCCGCCTTGGCAGGCATGCCTCTTATCACCGGCATTTATGCGTCGTTGTTACCCGCGCTGATGGCGGTGCTGTTTAGCGCGTCGCAACGCTTGTCGGTGGGCCCAACGGCACTGACGGCCATTTTGGTGTCGGCCTCATTGGGCGGCATGGCCACACCTGGCAGCGCCGAATGGGTCAACCTCACGGTATGGCTGTCACTCATGACAGGCTTGCTGCAGGTGGTGTTGGGCTTTGCGCGTTTTGGCTGGCTGCTGAACTTGGTCAGCTCGCCGGTGTTGATGGCCTTCACACAGGGCGCGGGGGTGCTCATCATCTCGTCACAAATGCCGGCCATGTTGGGGTTCACACAAGGCTGGTCATCGGTCATCACCGGCGCGGGCATTGACTGGATCAGTCTGGTATTTGGTGTGCTCACACTGGTGCTGCTGATGCTGGCGGTGGCGGTGGGGATCAGCTGAATCCCTGTAGTAGCTTGCCCTGACGGAGCGATCGCTCGTTCAGCAGGAGTTCAGGGGTGAAGGTTCTCGTTCTCGGCGGCGACGGCTTCTGCGGTTGGCCCTGTGCCGTGAACCTTGCCGACGGCGGCCACGACGTAGTGATCGTGGACAACCTCAGCCGCCGCAAGATCGACATCGACCTGGAGGTGGAGTCGCTCACTCCGATCGCCACCATGGGCGACCGGCTCAAGGCCTGGGAACAGGTGGGCGGCCGGCCGATGCGGTTTGTCCACTTGGACATCGCTAACGAGTACGACCGGTTGCTGGAGCTGCTGCGCCATGAACGGCCGGATTCCGTGGTGCACTTCGCCGAGCAGCGGGCCGCGCCCTACTCGATGAAGAGCAGCGCCACCAAGCGCTACACCGTGGACAACAACGTCAACGGCACCCACAACCTGCTGGCCGCCATCGTGGAGAGCGGCCTCGACATCCACATCGTGCACCTGGGCACGATGGGCGTTTATGGGTACGGCTCCCACCGCGGCGCCACCATTCCGGAGGGCTACCTCAAGGTGGAGGTGCCCCAGCCGGACGGCTCGCGCTTCGAGGAGGAAATCCTGCACCCGGCCAGCCCGGGCAGCGTCTATCACATGACCAAGACGCTGGATCAGCTGCTGTTCCTCTACTACAACAAGAACGACCAGATCCGCATCACCGACCTGCACCAGGGGATCGTGTGGGGCACCAACACCGAGGCCACCGAGCGCGACCCGCGCCTCACCAACCGCTTCGACTACGACGGTGACTACGGCACCGTGCTCAACCGCTTCCTGATGCAGGCGGCCATCGGCTACCCGCTCACGGTGCATGGCACCGGCGGCCAGACCCGCGCCTTCATCCACATCCGCGACTCGGTGAAGTGTGTGCAGCTGGCCCTGGAAAACCCACCGGCCAAGGGAGAGCGGGTGAAGATCTTCAACCAGATGACCGAGAGCCACCAGGTGGGTGAACTGGCCCGCAAGGTGGCGGGTCTCACCGGGGCCGAGATCAACTACCTGCCCAACCCCCGCAACGAGGCCGTCGAGAACGACCTGATCGTGGACAACCGCTGTTTCATCGAGCTGGGTCTCAACCCCACCACCCTCGATGACGGCCTGCTGGCCGAAGTGGTGGACGTGGCACGCCGCTGGGCCGACCGCTGCGACCGCAGCCGCATTCCCTGCGTCTCCGCCTGGACCCAGACCCAGGCCCAGGCCATCCAGGCCACCTGAGCCGGACACTCCCTTGAAGATCGCCCTCTTCACCGAGACCTTCCTGCCGAAGGTTGACGGCATCGTGACCCGGCTCACCAAGACGGTGCAGCATCTGGTGGCGGCCGGCGATGAGGTGCTGATCTTCTGCCCCGAGGGCGCGCCAGACACCTACATGGGGGCCCAAGTGGTCGGCGTGCCGGCCATGCCGCTGCCCCTCTACCCCGAGCTGAAGCTGGCCCTACCGCGCCCGATGGTGTCCGAGGCCCTGGACGCGTTTCAGCCGGATCTGGTGCATGTGGTGAACCCAGCGGTGCTGGGCCTGGGGGGCATCTGGCTGGCCAAGAGCAAGGGCTACCCCCTGGTGGCGAGTTACCACACCCACCTGCCCAAATACCTGGAGCACTACGGCCTGGGGATGCTGGAGCCGGTGCTGTGGGAGTTGCTCAAGGCGGCCCACAACCAGGCCCAGCTCAATCTCTGCACCTCCACGGCGATGGTGGCCGAGCTGAGTGAGAAGGGCATCCAGCACACGGCCCTATGGCAGCGCGGGGTGGACACCGAGCTGTTCCGCCCGGAACTGCGCAGCCAGGCCATGCGCGAGCGGCTACTGGGCGGCCGCAACGACAGCGGCAAGCTGCTGCTGTACATCGGTCGCCTCTCCGCGGAGAAACAGATCGAGCGCATCCGCCCGGTGCTGGATGCCCTACCCGAGGCCCGCCTGGCCCTGGTGGGCGATGGCCCCTTCCGCCAGCAGTTGGAAACCCTGTTTGCGGGCAGCGCTGCCACGTTCGTGGGCTACCTGGCGGGAGAGGAACTGGCCAGCGCCTACGCCAGCGCCGATGCCTTCCTGTTCCCCAGCAGCACCGAAACCCTGGGGTTGGTGCTGCTGGAGGCCATGGCGGCCGGCTGCCCCGTGGTGGGCGCCAACCGCGGCGGCATCCCCGACATCGTGAGCGATGGGATCAACGGCTGCCTCTATGAGCCCGATGGTCCCGACGGCGGTGCCGGCAGCCTCACGGCCGCCACCGAGCGGCTCCTGGGGGATGCCAGCCAGCGCCAACAACTGCGCCGCAACGCCCGGGACGAAGCGGAGCGCTGGGGCTGGGCCGGCGCCACCGAGCAACTGCGCGGCTATTACCGCCAGGTGCTCAGCCAGCGGCGGAGCCCCGCCCTGGCGGGCTGACGCCGCGGAACCAGGTGGTCATCAGCGCCTTCACCATGGGGGCCGCCACGGTGCCGCCATAGCCGCCGCTGTTTTCGCCGAAGGCCACGATCACCAGGGTGGGTTTCTGGGCCGGGGCATAGCCCCCAAACCAGGCGTGGTCCGGCCGCGGCGGATCTTCTCCCGTGCCGGTCTTGCCCGCCACCGGAGGCAGGTTGGGGTCGTTGAGGATCGTGGCAGTGCCGTTGGTCACCACCTGGCGCAGGCCATCGTGCAGCACCTTGAGGGTGGCGGGCTTGAGGCCGATCCAGGTGCGCTTGGTGGGGCGCTCCACCAGGTGAGGGGTCACCAGCCAGCCGCCATTGGCCACCGCCGCGTAGAGCCGCGCCATCTGCAGGGGCGTCACCGTCACGGCACCCTGGCCGATCGAGGAGGTGATGGTGTCCACGGGCGTCCAGGGCTCCCCGAGCACCTTCTTCTTCCAGGCCTGATCCCCCAGCAGGCCAGGGGTTTCCTCATCGACCAGCTCAATGCCAGTCAGGCTGCCGTAGCCCAGGCGCCGGGCAGCCTTGAACAGGCCATCCGGCCCCACCTTGAGACCGAGCTGGTAGTAGAAGCTGTTGCTGCTCACGGCCAGGGCCATGGGATAACCGATGGAGCCGAAGGCGCCATGGTCGCCGTAGCACTGGCCGTAGTAGCAGAAGGAATTCATCGTGGGCAGCGTGCCGTCCGCCGGTAACGCCCCCGATTCGATCCCGGCGATGGTGGTCACCAACTTGAAGGTGCTGGCCGGCGGGAACCCCTGGAAGGCGCGGTTCAGCATCGGCGCCTCAGGCCGGCTGAGGTCATTCCACTGGGCTGTGGTGGGGCCGGTGGAGAACATGTTGGGGTCGAAATTGGGCCGGCTGGCCATGGCCCGGATCGCCCCGGTCTGGGGATCCATGGCGATGATCGCCCCTTTGCGCACCGTATCGAGGGCCCGCTCGGCGGCCTTCTGCAGCTCCAGATCAAGGGTGAGGCGCAGATCCTTGCCGGCCTTGGCCTGCTTATCGCCCAGCACCCGCTGCACCTGGCCGGCCGCATTCACCTCCAGCTGCTGGCCGCCCCATTCACCGCGCAGGTGCGATTCAAAGGCGCTCTCGATGCCACTGCGACCGATCCGGTCCTGCACCCGATAGCCCTTCTCCTCGAGCTTGTCGTATTCCTCGGCCGTGATTGCGCTGGTGTAGCCAAGCACATGGGAGCCGAGGCTGCCGTAGGGGTAGGCACGCAGGTAGTCCACATCCACCTCGGCCCCCTTCAAGCTGGAGGCCTGTTCGCGGAAGCGCAGCACCTGCTCCGGCTTGAGGCTGTGGGCCAGCTCGATGCGATAGCCCTCGTCGTTGGCACCGGCCTGGCGCTTCTGATCCAGCAGCGGGGCGGGGATCCCGGTCACGCTGGCGAGCTGGCCGCGGAGGGCCGGCCACTGGGCGGCACTCACCTGCCGGGGCTGGATGTAGAGGTTGTAGGTGAGCTGGCTGGACACCAGCACCTGGCCATGGCGGTCCAGGATCCGGCCGCGCATCGGGTTGCGGGGCACCAGGCGGATGCGGTTCTCATCGGCGCGGGCGCGGTTCTCGCTGCCCTGCACCAGCTGCAACCAGGCCAGGCGTAAGCCCATGGCGCCGGCCAAGGCCACCACCAGAGCCAGCAGGATCGCCGGCTGCTGCTGCATGCCGGAATGGCGATGGGAGGTTGGCGCCAGACCCACGGGCCTCAGGCTCCCTCAGCAGCCAGGCGCTGCTCCAGCACCGCAAGCCGCTCGGCGATGCGGCCGAGGGTGCGCTGCAGCTCGCTGTGGTCGCTGACGCCCAGCTCGGGGGACGCCAGGTCCGCAGGAGCATCGGGCACCGTTTCCACGCTGACCTTCATCACGGGATTGCCGAGACCCGGCTGCAGGCGATCCAAGCCATCACGGACGCTGCGCGCCGCCGCATCACCCTCCTGCTTGAGCTGGCCCAGGGGATCGGCGGTGGTGGTGAAGGCCTCCACCACATCCTTGGCGCCGCCGCGGCGGGAGATCGGAAGAGCGTCGTGTAGGGAAAGAGTGTCTTCGCCTGTGTAGATCT
>CALJTZ010000237.1 GCA_937975655.1 uncultured Synechococcus sp.
TCTAGGGTATTACAGGAATCGAACCCCTGCCCCCTTGTGTGACAGTAGAAGAAAATGAGGATGTGTCAGTAGGTTCCCTAGGTGTAGCCCTGCCCCTGCGAGCGCCGAACCCCACCCCCGTAGTGCAGTTGTACTAACCCGCCAGCAGTCGCCGGACGGTGGAGCGGCTGACGCCAAGACGGTCGGCAATGGCCTGTTGTGTCATGCCGGCCGTACGCCAGCGCCGGGCACGTTGCTGGCGCGACTCGCTGGCCCATAGCAACACGAGCACGGGGAGGAGAAGAATGACGAGGAGAATTGCTGCGGTTGATGTCATGGCGGGATCTGCCTGGGTGACTCTGGTATTGTAGCACAGCACAGGCCCGTGATGAGCCCGTACTGTCACACTCTGTAACGTGGTGCGGTTGTACTAGCGCCCCAGCACCACCAGGCGGCACTGTTCGGTGCTCTTGCCGGAGGCCTCACAGCGGGCCAGTACGCGCTGATTGTCGAAGCCCATTGCCACGAGCGCGGCAACAGTGAGAAGGGCAGCAGTGGTCAGGATACGGTCGGGCATGGGGTGGTGTCCCTTGGTGCTCCCGTATTGTAGCACAGCACAGCCGCAGGGGAGGGCTGTGCTGTCACACACTGTAACGTAGTAGAGACGTACTAGCCCGCTTGCCGCTTGTCTTCCACGGTGATAGTCAGCTGTGGAGCGGCCGCGGCCTGCTGTTCGATCCCAGACTCATTAACGACCTTACCCAAACTGTCTAGAACCTGCGCAGCGGTTTGTAACTGCCCCTTGCGGATGGCAGCGTTAAACAATTTGGCGCGCATTGTTTGTAGTCTTGCGAGCATGTTCTCGCGATCTTTGTTCCAATCCTCGCTGTTCCAGCGGTTCACGACTTCCCAATCACGCCAAGCTGTTGCTACAGAGCAGCCCTCACGTTCCGCGTGTTCTAGAACCAGCTGTCTAGCGCTGAGACCTTCCAGCTGCCTTTTGTACAGCCGCTGTTGCCGCTGTTCGATATAGGCGTTAGGGTTCCGCTTGCCGTAAGGTCGCGCGACTGTTTCTACATCTTCCGGCATAACATCCGGAGACTCGTTGATATCGTCCGGCTGTTCGGCCATTGTCAGAAACCTAGGCTGTTTGATTCAATGTTAAGCCACAGAAAAGGCCCAGCACCAGGCCGGGCCAAGATTCCGTGGTAAGGGGTCACACCGACCGCACGACGTGCCAGGAACTGGGGGTGTCAGGGATCAGCGAGTAACCGTCACATGCCAGCTCACTCCAGGCATCCTTCCAATCAATACAGGTATGGGGCCAGCCAAGCTCCCGATTGATCGCCCCGATGTCGTCCGCCAGCTGCATCGCATAGTCCGCCCCAGCCTTAGCTGCGCTGTAACCATCAGCAGTGCCGCAGTAGGCATCGCATAACTGCTCGGGTTCGATCCCGTGATCGTCGAATGCCTGCAGTAGCAGCGCCGTAGCCTCGGGATCGTCGCAATCAATGCACCGTTCCTCCAGTGCCTCGCGCCAATCCTCAGTCAACCAAAACCCAAAGCACGCGCCATCGCCTTCTGACGTGCTGAAC
>CALJTZ010000238.1 GCA_937975655.1 uncultured Synechococcus sp.
CGCGATCTCCGCGGGCTGGAAGACGAAGGAAGGCCACTTCGCGAACATCGACCACCGCATCAACATCATCGACACCCCGGGCCACGTGGACTTCACGGCCGAGGTGGAGCGCTCCCTCCGCGTGCTCGACGGCGCCGTCGCCGTCTTCTGCGCCGTCGCCGGCGTGCAGCCCCAGTCCGAGACCGTCTGGCGCCAGATGAACAAGTACGGCGTCCCGCGCGTCGCCTTCGTCAACAAGATGGACCGCACCGGCGCCGACTTCCTCAAGGTCTACGAACAGATCAAGGATCGCCTCAAGGCCAACGCTGCGCCGATCCAGCTGCCCATCGGTGCCGAAGGCGAACTGAGCGGCATCGTCGACCTGGTCAAGAACCGGGCCTTCATCTACAAGGATGAACTCGGTAAGGACATCGAGGAAGCCGACATCCCCGCCAACATGGTGGAGGAAGCCGCCAAGTGGCGTGCGGCCCTGATGGAAAGCGTCGCCGAGACCGACGAGGAACTGGTGGAAGTGTTCCTCGAAACGGGTGAGCTCAGCGAAGAGCAGCTGCGCAAGGGCATTCGTGAGGGTGTGCTCAAGCACGGCCTGGTGCCCATGATCTGCGGCTCCGCCTTCAAAAACAAGGGCGTTCAGCTCCTGCTTGATGCCGTGGTGGACTACCTGCCCGCCCCGGTGGATGTGCCCCCGATCCAGGGCCTGCTGCCCGATGGCACCGAAGCGGCCCGTCCCGCCGAAGACAGTGCGCCGTTCAGCGCCCTGGCCTTCAAGGTGATGGCCGATCCCTTCGGCAAGCTCACCTTCGTGCGCATCTACTCGGGTGTGCTGCAGAAGGGCAGCTACGTGATGAACTCCACCAAGGACAAGAAGGAGCGCATCTCCCGCCTGATCGTGCTCAAGGCCGACGACCGCGAGGAAGTTGATGAACTGCGTGCCGGTGACCTGGGCGCCGTGCTCGGCCTGAAGGACACCACCACCGGCGACACCCTGTGCGTGGATTCCGATCCGATCATTCTGGAATCCCTCTACATCCCCGAGCCCGTGATCTCGGTAGCCGTGGAGCCCAAGACCAAGGGCGACATGGAGAAACTCTCCAAGGCGCTTCAATCCCTCTCCGAAGAAGATCCCACGTTCCGGGTTCGCACGGATCCGGAAACCAGCCAGACCGTGATCGCCGGCATGGGCGAACTCCACCTGGAAATCCTGGTGGACCGCATGCTGCGCGAGTTCAAGGTGGAGGCCAACATCGGTGCACCTCAGGTGTCCTACCGCGAAACCATTCGTGGTAGCGCCAAGGGTGAGGGCAAATTCGCCCGCCAGACCGGTGGTAAAGGCCAGTACGGCCACGTGGTGATCGAAATGGAACCCGGTGAACCGGGTTCAGGCTTCGAATTCGTCAACAAGATTGTTGGCGGCGTCGTGCCGAAGGAGTACGTCGGACCGGCAGAAGCCGGCATGAAGGAGACCTGCAATTCCGGCGTGATTGCAGGCTTCCCGATGATCGACGTGCGGGTCACCATGGTCGACGGGTCTTACCATGATGTGGACTCGTCTGAAATGGCGTTCAAGATTGCCGGCTCCATGGCTTTCAAGGACGGCGTCAAGAAGTGCAATCCTGTGCTGCTTGAGCCGATGATGAAAGTCGAGGTTGAAGTTCCCGAGGATTACCTTGGGTCCGTCATCGGCGATCTCTCCTCCCGCCGTGGACAGGTCGAGGGTCAGTCCGTGGACAGCGGGCAGTCCAAGGTCCAGTCCAAGGTGCCCCTGGCCGAGATGTTCGGCTACGCCACCCAGCTCCGATCCATGACCCAGGGTCGGGGTATCTTCTCGATGGAATTCAGCCATTACGAGGAAGTTCCTCGCAATGTGGCGGAAGCCATCATTTCTAAGAATCAGGGTAATTCCTGATCTTTCCTATACCCGTTTACCCCCCGATTCTTTTTCATCATGGCCCGCGAGAAGTTCGAAAGGAATAAGCCCCACGTCAACATCGGCACCATCGGCCACGTTGACCACGGCAAAACCACCCTCACCGCCGCCATCACCAACGTGCTGGCCAAGAAGGGTATGGCGAAGGCCCAGGCCTACGACCAAATCGACGGTGCTCCTGAGGAGCGTGAGCGCGGTATCACCATCAACACCGCTCACGTCGAGTACGAAACCGAGAAGCGTCACTACGCCCACGTGGACTGCCCCGGCCACGCTGACTATGTGAAGAACATGATCACCGGTGCCGCCCAAATGGACGGCGCCATCCTGGTGGTGGCCGCCACCGACGGTCCCATGGCCCAGACCAAAGAGCACATCCTGCTGGCCAAGCAGGTGGGCGTGCCCGCTCTGGTGGTTGCCCTCAACAAGTGCGACATGGTCGACGACGAGGAGATCCTCGAGCTCGTCGAGCTGGAAGTTCGTGAGATGCTCAGCAGCTACGACTTCCCCGGCGATGACATCCCCGTGGTGCAGGTGTCCGGCCTCAAGGCCCTCGAAGGCGATGCCGATTGGGAAGCCAAGATCGGCGAACTGATGGCCGCGGTAGACGAGTCCATCCCCGAGCCCGAGCGCGAAATCGACAAGCCCTTCCTGATGGCTGTTGAAGACGTGTTCTCCATCACCGGTCGCGGCACCGTGGCCACCGGCCGTATCGAGCGCGGAAAGGTGAAGGTGGGCGAAACCGTGCAGATCGTGGGGATCAAGGACACCCGCGAAACCACCGTCACCGGTGTGGAAATGTTCCGCAAGCTGCTCGACGAGGGCATGGCTGGCGACAACGTGGGCCTGCTACTCCGCGGTGTGCAGAAGGAAGACATCGAGCGCGGCATGGTGCTCGTGAAGCCCAACTCCATCAAGCCCCACACCAAGTTCGAGGGTGAGGTGTATGTGCTGAAGAAGGAAGAAGGCGGCCGCCACACCCCCTTCTTTGCTGGCTATCGCCCTCAGTTCTACATCCGTACAACTGACGTGACTGGCCAGATCACCGCTTTCACCTCTGACGACGGCGCCAACGTCGAAATGGTGATGCCCGGTGACCGCATCAAGATGACCGGCGAGCTGATCTGTCCCGTGGCCATCGAACAGGGCATGCGCTTCGCTATCCGCGAAGGCGGCCGCACCATCGGTGCTGGCGTGGTGTCCAAGATCCTCGAGTGATCCTCTGATCCGGCTCTCGCCGTGATCTAAGGTCGAGGGGTGGAGGTTTCGGCCTTCACCCCTTCCCGTACCTCGACAATCCAGCCGCTTCTGGGTGGCCATCCGGGATTCTCCGGTTTGCTACTCCTGAGCGCGACAGCCAGAGGTTTTCACCTCTTACGCTCCCAGCCATCGGGTTGTTCCGCCCTGGCTCTCCGCCGCACCTGGCTCATCGCCGTCTGAACCGACATGTCCGCCGCCATCGCTCAGCAGAAGATCCGCATCCGTCTCAAGGCGTTTGATCGCCGCATGCTGGATCTGTCCTGCGAAAAAATCATCGAAACTGCCGATCACACCGCTGCAACTGCGATCGGCCCGATCCCCCTGCCCACCAAGCGCAAGATTTACTGCGTGCTGCGCTCGCCCCACGTGGACAAGGATTCCCGTGAGCACTTCGAGACCCGCACCCACCGCCGGATCATCGATATCTACAGCCCCTCGGCCAAAACCATCGATGCCCTGATGAAGCTCGACCTGCCGAGTGGTGTGGACATCGAAGTGAAGCTCTAAGTTCTACAGTTAGATGCCGCACCACCACATGGTGCCCGCCAAGCCCGCCTCACGGCGGGCTTTTTGACTGGTCCACTGGCGCCCACCTGACCCTCGCAGGGGTGGTGTTGCTCCCTAGGATTCAAGCCAGAACACGGTTCTGCCCAACGGCGGTGCCTGCCTCTCAACCGCTGCCGGAAGGACGACGACGTGACGAATCTGGCCGTAAGGGAACTCCCACTCTTCCCGCTGCCGGACGTGGTGTTGTTCCCCCAAGAGGTGCTGCCTCTGCACATCTTTGAGCCGCGCTACCGCATGATGCTGCGCACGGTGCTTGAAGCAGACCGACGTTTCGGAGTGGTGCGCTGGGATCCCCAGGAGGGAAAGATGGCGGAGGTGGGCTGTTGTGCCGAGATTCTCCAGTGCCAAACCCAGGAGAACGACCGCAGCAACATCGTGACCATGGGCCAGCAGCGCTTTCGCGTGCTGGAAGTGGTGCGCGAGGCCCCCTTCCGGGTGGGACTGGTGAGCTGGATTGAAGACGAGCACAACGACAGCCACAACACCCTCAGCGATCTCTCCACGGAGGTGACCAAAGCCCTCAAGGACGTGGTGGAACTCACGGGCAAATTGATGGGCAAGCCCACCGCGCTGCCCAGTGACGTGCCTGACCTGCCCCGGGAGCTGTCGTTCTGGATCGGTGCCCACCTGGGGGGTCCGGTGGCCGATCAGCAGCAGGCGCTGCTGGAGATCACCGATACCGGTGAACGGCTGCGCCAGGAATTTGAACTGCTGGATGAAACCCGCCGGCAACTGGCCGCCCGAACCGTTCTGCAGGACACCTTTCGGGATCTGGACGAATCCGCGGGCAACGAGGAGAGCTGACGCACCATGACACGGTTGGCCGTACTGCCCCCCCTCGCCGGGGGCCTGATGGGATTGGCCGCAATCCTGGGCGCCCTGCTGCTACTGGGCCTGGCGGTGTGGGCCTGGCGTGATCGCCAGTTCGAAAGCACCGCCAGCGTGGCCGACGCCTACGACCGCTGGACGGACGACCAGCTGCTGGAGCGGCTCTGGGGAGATCACGTCCACCTAGGCCACTACGGCAGCCCACCGCAGTCGGTGGACTTCCGCCGCGCCAAGGTGGACTTCGTCCATGAGCTGGCCCGCTGGAGCGGCCTGGCCGACCTGCCCCCAGGCAGCACGGTGCTCGATGTGGGTTGCGGCATTGGCGGCAGTGCCCGCATTCTGGCTCGCGATTACGGCTTGGAAGTGTTGGGCATCAGCATCAGCCCTGGCCAGATCCGGCGGGCTACCGAACTCACCCCAGCGGATCTGAACTGCCGCTTTGCCGTGATGGATGCCCTCGCCCTCGATCTGCCGGACGCCAGCTTCGATGCGGTGTGGAGTGTGGAGGCCGGCCCCCACATGCCCGACAAGCAGCGCTATGCCGATGAATTGCTGCGGGTGCTCAAGCCCGGCGGACGGCTGGCGGTGGCCGATTGGAACCGCCGCGACCCCGCGGTGAAACCCCTGAATCGCCTGGAGCGCTGGGTGATGCACCAGTTGCTGGTGCAATGGGCCCATCCCGAATTCGCCAGCATCCCCGGCTTCCGCCGCAATCTCGAGCAGAGCCCCTATGGCCGCTCCGCTAACACCCAGCCAGGGTCCAGCCCCTGGCTGGTCGACACCGCGGATTGGAGTCGCGAAACGCTGCCCTCCTGGATCGACTCCATCCGCGAAGGCGTTCGCCGGCCTGGTGCCGTGCTGGGGCTAGGGCCACAGGCCATGCTGATGGGCCTGCGGGAAACCCCCACCCTGCTGCTGATGCACTGGGGTTTCGCCACCGGGATGATGCAGTTCGGCGTGTTCCGCGGACGCAAACCGGCCTGAGCTCAGGCCTCCGCCTCTGCGAGCTGGGTGATCGGGTAAGCCCCGAACACGGCCAGGTGCTCACACAGGGGCTGGAGCTCGGCAATCGCCTGCTGCAACGGCTCCGGCCCCTGTGAGAGCTCGAGATCCACGAAGAAGATGTATTCCCCCATTTCGCGTTTGGAGGGCCGCGATTCGATGCGGCTCATGTTCAGGCCGCGATGGGCAAAGCAGGCCAGGGCCTCCAACAGGGCACCGGGTTGGTTGGCATGCAAGGAGAACGCCAGGCTGGCCAGGGGGCCATCGAGGGTGCGCTCCCCACGGCCCAACAACAGGAAGCGAGTGCAATTACCCGCCACATCATTGATGGGATAGGCCAGCACCTCCAGACCATGCTCCTGGGCGGCCTGCAGGGAGGCAACGGCGGCGCGGAAACGACTACCCGCCACCATCCGGGCCGCTTCGGCGGTGGAGCTGGTGGGCAGCTGCAGGGCCGTGGGCAGGCGCTCGGCCAGCCACTGGCTGCACTGGGCTAGGGCCTGGGGATGGGAGAGCACTTCGCTCACACCCTCCAACGGTCCACTGCCCAGCAGCGCATGGCGAATGGGCAACACCAGAGCCCGCATCACCCGCAGCTCAGGGTGCTCCCAGAGAGCATCGAGGCAGGCGGTCACGCCACCCTCCACCGAGTTCTCCACCGGCACCACCGCCGCATCACAGCGCCCTTCCGCCAGAGCCTTCACCACGGCACGGATTCCCCCCTGGGGCAGCAGTTGGGGGGTGGCGATCTGCTCCAGGGCCGCCAGGCGCATCGCAGCCTGCTCCCCGTAGGTACCCGCGGGGCCAAGAAAGGCAATGCGCATGGGAACTGGGAAAGCTGTGCTGGATAGGATCATGCCGCCCCGGCCGCTCCCCGATGCCCCTGGCCTTCAGCGCCAGCCAAGCGTTGCACTTGCCGGTTCAACGGGATGGCGAGCGGCTTGCGGCCTATCTCGACGACGAAGAGCGGGTGATCGGCGCCCTGCTCGATCCCCAACAGCTCCACCCGCTCTCAGCCGGGAGCTATCGCTACACGGTGACCAAACTGCAGGTGTTCCAGCTGCAGATCCAGCCAGTGGTGGATCTGGTGGCCCGGCGCAGCCCCAACCGCATCGAGCTGGAAGCGGTGGACTGCGAACTCGAGGGCCTGGGCCTGGTGGACGACTTTCGCCTCACACTGAACTCCTGGCTGGAAGCAAGGCAGGAGGGCCTGGTTGGTGAGGCCGCCCTGGCAGTGCATGTGAGCCAGCCCAGTCTGTTGAAGCTGATCCCCCCCAAGGTGCTGGAGGGCACGGGGCGGTCGCTGCTGGCCGGCATCCTGCTGGGCATCAAGACCCGCGTGGGGCAGCAGCTGCTGGGCGATTTTGAGCAGTGGTGCCAGCTCACCGCCAGCTAGGCGGGGAGCACCTTGCGAAGAAAGGAACGGCGATGCAGCGGGGTAGGGCCGAGCTGCAGCAGGGCCTGACGGTGTATGGCGGTGCCATAGCCGGCATGGCGTTCCAGGCCATAGCCGGGATGTTGCAGGGCCAGCCGGGTGATCAGTGCATCCCGGGCCTGCTTGGCCAGCACACTGGCGGCCGCAATCTCCAGGCACTGGCTGTCGCCCCGCACCACGGTTTGCTGCGCTCCCCGCCAGCAGCGCAGGGGCAACACCCCATCCACCAACACCAGCTCCGGCGCCAGTCCTAGGCGCTGCAAGGCCCGCAGCATGGCCCACTCCGTGGCCGTACGAATGCCATGGCGATCGATTTCCGCCGCAGACGCCTGCCCCAGGGCCCAGTGGCGCGTTTGCGCCGTGATCTGAGGCACCAGCAGGGCACGCCGGCGGGCGGTGAGGGCCTTGCTGTCTGTGAGTCCGGCAGTAGCGAGGGGCTCGCGGGCAGCGTCGGGAAGGATCACCGCGCCAGCGAACACGGGGCCGAACCAGCAGCCCCGCCCCACCTCATCCACCCCGGCCACGGCCAAGGTCAGTCGCTGGCGGACGAACGGCGACGGCGACGGCGGGGTTCGCCGCTGTCGTCCTCGGGTTCTGGTTCTGGGGCGGCAGCAACGGCTACCGCAGCAGGGGCTGGCGCTGGTGCCTCAGTGATCGCCACCGTCGCGGCAGCACGGCTGCGGCCACGGGTTGCTCGGGCCGGGGCCCGCTCGGCCTCCGGCTTCGGCGTGGCGATCACTTCATAGGTGGTGTCAGTCAGGACGGGGATCGGCGCAAAGTCGTCGACGGGCAGCGGCGTGATCTCCACCGTGACGGGCAAAGGAGCCTGCACAGCCGTGGGGGCGTCAGCCGCACCGGAACGGGCAGGTACTGCCCCGGGCGCCTCACCACTGCCGCCGCGGCCACGGCGGCGGCGGCGCGGACCTGCCGCCGCTAATTGCTGGCGTGCCTCGTCCAGCACGGCCTCGGCATCCTCACCGGGACGTACCACCCGAACCATCAGGTTGTCGGCAGTGGGCACCGGCTCCAGCAGTAGGGCTGGATTGAGCCCAAGCCAGCCGTAGACGAGCTCCTGGTCCGCATCCATGGGGACCGCCACGAGTTCGGGCTCGGGCCGCCGGCTCGGCACTTCGCCAGCCGGGGCCATGGCGGCCTCCACCGAGCCCCCAGGGGCAGCAGCGGCAGCATCAAAGCTGGGCAGCTCAGGGGCTTCGCCAGCACCCCGGCCACCCCGGCCACCTCGGCGGCGGCGTCCGCCAGCTGCTTCGGCGGCGGAGGGGCTGAGCACCTCAGCCCGGGCGGAGGCGGCAGAGCGCACCAAGCCGCCCAGATTGGCGAGAGGCTGGAGGGTGTCCTTGCCGGGCAGCACCGCCACGTGACCCAGGCCACCGCAGCTGGGACAGGCACGACCGAACAGTTCGTAGATGTTCTGCCCCTGGCGCTTGCGGGTGAGCTCCACGAGGCCCAGTTCGGTGAGCTGAGCAATCTGGGGGCGCGCCGAATCGTGGCGCACGGCTTCCGTGAAATGCTCCAGCAGTTGCAGCTGATCGCGGCGCGACTCCATATCGATGAAGTCGATGATCACCACACCACCGATGTTGCGCAGCTTGAGCTGGCGGGCAATCTCGATGGCCGCCTCGCAGTTGGTCCAGAGCACCGTCTCCCGCGCATTGGCGGAGCGGGTGAAGGAGCCCGAGTTCACGTCAATCACCGTGAGCGCCTCGGTGGGCTCGATGATCACGTAGCCACCGGACGGCAGATCCACCCGGGGCTTGAGGGCATCACGGATGGCGGCGTTCACCTTGAAGTGCTCAAGGATCTCGGTGGATTCCTGATGCGCCTCCACCTGCAGGTTGGCCTGATCGGCCCCCAGGAAGGCATTGACGCGACCCACAGCATCGGCGGTGTCCACCACCACCCGCACCAGATCAGGGCTGTAGTGATCGCGCAGGATCCGGTGGATGAAGTCCTCGTCGCGGTTGAGCAGCACCGGAGGGCTGGCGGCCTCTGCCGCGGTCTGGATGGCTTCCCACTGGCGCAGCAGGGATTCCAGGTCGTCGATCAGCAGCTCTTCGCTGACGCTCTCCGCCTCGGTGCGGATCAACAGACCAGCCCCCGGGGGCTTGATCAGCACGCCCAGGGCCCGCAGCCGATTGCGCTCGCTCTCGCCATTGATGCGGCGGGAGATGTTCACCCCCTGGCCATGGGGCTGAAGCACCAGGAAACGGCCCGGCAGGGTGAGGTTGCCGGTGAGACGCGGCCCCTAGATCGGAAGAGCGGCGTGT
>CALJTZ010000239.1 GCA_937975655.1 uncultured Synechococcus sp.
CTGGCCCAGGGCCAGCAGCTGTTGCACCCGTTCCTCCGGCATGGCCCGCCCGCTGCTGAGGCAGCGGGCGGGGCCTTGGCCCAGCTGCACATGGGCCACAGCAGGGGCCACCGGAGCCCCCAGATCCACCACCAGGGGCTCGAGCCCCAGTTGGGCCGCCACCACCTGGGCGATCAGGGCCGGACTCACCCCCGCCGGCAAGGGCGGCAGGGCGTGGGGACGCCGGGCGCCGGGGCCCAGTAGCAGCAGCTCCGCATCGGCGGCGGCGGTGCAGCGGCGGGCCTCCGGGGTGGCCCCCGCCGCTGAGATGCCCGACACCGCCGCAGTGTCGGTGCCGGCCAGCAGCAGCAACACGCGGCTGTTGGCGGCGGCGGAAGCCATCCATGCGCACCAGGCCGCGGCCACCTGGGGATCACCGCTCAGCTGCCGCATCGGCCTCAGAGGGGATCCATCGCCACCAGGGGCCGCAACAGCGGCGGCGGCTCACTGATGGGGGTCTGCAGCCGCGGGAAGATCCAGTAGGCCACTGCGTGCAGCGCCAACACGTAGATCAGGTTCTGCACCAGCACCAACGCCAGGGCCATCAGTTGCACCTGGAGCAGATCGGGCCCACCGCCCAGCTGCAGCAGGCCGCTGAGTTTCTCCAGCAACTGCGCGGCAGCGGCGGTGATCAACACCCAGAGGTTCTCACCCAACAACACCGACAGCACCGCTACCCGCACCAGGAAGCCAGCGGTGCCGATCAACAGCCCCACCCCCCAGCTGATCCACCAGCTCAGCCGCCGCGTCCAGCACCACCCCAACCAGAGGGCAAGCAGGCCATAGGGGAACAGCACCAACGGCCCGCGAATGGGCCCCATCAGCGCCACCAGGAGCAGGGCCGCCACCGCCACCCCCTCCACACCGCAGCGCCAGTTCTGGCGCAGCTGCAACAGGGCCAGGGGCAGGGGCAGGGCCAGGCGGAACAGGGCGCCGCCGACTGGCAGGTAGTACAGCCCCACCCAGAGCAGGGCCGTGGCGGCGGCCAGGTAGGCGGTTTCCGTGAGCTGGCGGGCCTGGCGGCGGCTCAGGCTGGCCTGGAGGGGAGCATCGGGATTGCGGAGCTGCCTCATCGCGGAGCCGGGGCCGGGGTACGCAGCGGGGTGGAGCTGGGCTCAGGGCCGGTGGGAATGCGTTCGATCGTTTCCA
>CALJTZ010000240.1 GCA_937975655.1 uncultured Synechococcus sp.
GTAGCCGTGCTCCTGCGTGTGCGTGTCCAGCATGAACTGCGCCAGCGCCCGGTGCAGCCGCGCCGCCGGGCCGCGCAGGAAGGTGAAGCGGCTGCCGGCCAGCAGCGCGCCGGTGTCGAAGTCGATGCCCAGCGGGCCGCCCAGGTCCACGTGGTCGCGCGGGGTGAAGTCAAAGGCACGCGGGCCTTTGCCGTCAGGACTCCAGCGGCGCTTCTCCACGTTGGCCGTTTCGTCGGCACCGTCCGGCACCTGGGCCTGCGGCAGCAGGTGCATCAGCGGCACCCAGGTGCCATGGTCCAGCGGGCGATTTTCATCGCCCACGGCATCGACACCGGCCGCCTGCAGCGCCGCCAGCAAGGCATCGGCCCGCGCCGGATCAGGGCGGCGCCCTGCCAAATGGCCCAGCAACATGACGTTTTGCGCCACCGTCAGGCGCGGCTGCAAAAGATCGCGCTGCGCCATCCAGCCGATACGGTCGGGGCGGTTGATCTGGCCGTCAAAGCTGGCACCGCTTGGCAGACCCGCCAGCAGCCGCAGCAGGGTGCTCTTGCCGCTGCCGTTGCCGCCCACCAGCATCCAGAGCCCCGGGCCCGGGATGCTGAAACTGCAGTGATTCAGGGCCGTGTGGCCGGAGGGCCAGGCGAAGCCCAGCTGCTCCACCACCAGGCTGGCCTGAGGCGCCTCAGGCAGTGGAGCCTCAGTCATCAAAACTGAAGCCCGGCCGCTTGCTGCCGCCGCCCATCGCCGACTTCTCATAGGTCTGCACCGCCACCACTTCGCTGCTCAGCAGGGCGATGTGCTTGCTCTCCTCCTTCTCACAGGAGAGCTCCAGCAGGCGGGGGTGGCCGCTCTCCATGGCCTGTTTCACCTGGCCGTAGAGGGCCTCGGCATCCGATTGCTCCTTGCGCTGCACGGCAACGGGCATGGGGCTGAGCTTGAGGGAGAGCTCGACGACGTACACAGGGGAACCAGAAATCGGCCAGTCCCCACTCTGGCGAATGGCGTTGGTGAGGGGGGCTCGCTGAGAGCTTTTACCTATTTCGAGCCGGTTGGAGCGAATCCGAGGCGGTTCATCCACCACAAGGGCGTGGTTCCCCGTACCATTCCCCTGTAACGCTTCATGAAGCCGCTCTCATGACGATCGCTGTAGGGCGCGCGCCGCAGCGGGGATGGTTCGACGTCCTCGAT
>CALJTZ010000241.1 GCA_937975655.1 uncultured Synechococcus sp.
TCGTGCTGGGGGCCCTGGGGGGGGGCGTGAGCTTCAGTCGCATCGGCAATGGCCTGGCGGGCTGGCACCTGCTGGCCCTCCAATCCCTCATGTACGGGATTCTCAGCGTCGTGATTCAACCCCGCCGCAGCGAGCTGGACACCGCCAGCAGTGCACTGCCCCTGATGGCCCTGAGCGGAGTTGGGCTGGTGGCGGGCTGGTCCAGCGGCCTGCTGGGGGTGGGCGGCGGCCTGGTGATGGTGCCGTTGATGGTGCAGGGGCTGGGGCTCAGGGTTTACCTGGCCATTCGGCTCAGCACCCTGGCAGTGTGTGCCTCCGCCTCGGCGGCGTCCGTGGGCTTCCTGGTCGACGGACGCAGCAATGTGGCCATGGGGTTGTTGCTGGGGGGCACCGCGGCCCTTGCCTCGCAATGGTCAGCGGCGCGGCTGCAACGGGTGAGCGAAGGCCGGCTGGTGTGGCTGCTGCGGCTCCTCACCGTGCTGCTGGCCGTGGATTCCGGCAGGCGGGCGTTCGCCCTGGCCCTGGCGGCCCGCTGAGGCGCTCAGGACAGCCCCTCCCAGAAGCCAGCGTCCAGTTCAAACCCCAGCACGGCCGCCATCTGCTCGAGATTGCGGCGGCAACTGAGGCCATGGCGCTGCCCCCAGGCATCGAGCTGGAACAGCCGGTGGGTCATCCACAGCTCAAGGGCTTCGGGGGCAAAGCGGATGCCTTCGGTGCGGCTGAAGCCGTGGGGCAACTGCATGGCCACGTGGCGGGTGAGCTGCCCCCCACTGCGCTCCAGCACCAAGGGCAGCCAGGGGTAGAGAGCATCAGCCCGCAGGCTCCAGAGCCGCAGCTCGGGGATCTCAGAGAGCTCACGGGGATCGTCGGCCTGGCGCGGCCAGGTGAACTGCAGCTCCAGCTGGCCACTGCGCTCAAGCAGCGCCTCAGCCCCCAGCTCCGCCCAGCTCTGCAGCGCCGCGAGATCGCGCTGGTTCACCTGCTCGGCGGTGATGAGCACCGTCGCCTCGGGGAGAGGAGATGCCAAAACAACCCGTTCATCGATGCCGGCGACCGTAGCGAGGGCGTGTCGAGCTGTGACAGGCCCGCGGCCTGTTCTGGCCAGAACACCTGAAGCCGAGAGAATGGACAAGACATTCTTTGCTCGGAACAGGTCATGGTTTCGTCCCTCACCCAGGCCGAAGTGCTGATTGCCCTGGTGGTGGCTGCCCATGCGGGCGTTCTTGCCGTTCGCCTGGCCGCCAGCCTGTATCGCGCCTGAATCCCTTGATCGGGCGGATCTGACCTGCTACAAGCGGGCCAGATCCGCCCACCCCCTTCCCTTGACCCCCTCCCGGCCAGTCCAACCCTCTCAGCGGAGATCCGCCAGCCGGCAGTCAGGTGGTCATCGCACGTCAAGCCAGCGATCGGCACGGGTGGCACCGGCGCGAAGCACGCCCAACGCGGCACCGGCCGCCACCGGCATTCGGCCCTCCAGCCCCCAGCAGGAACTCACCTGCAGTGCCATCGGCCTCATGCTCAAGGTAGGACTGGCGTTGGTGGCCGTGGTGAGCCTGGTGCGGCTGGCTGGGGCCTACCAAGCCCGGCTCGAGCGCCACGGCGAGATCTCCGCGGTGCTGGATATCCAGCAGGCCAAGCTGCTCAAGGCCCAGAGCCGCTTCGACAAGCTGTTTGCCGCCGGCGGCGAGCAGCAGCTGATCCAGGAGCAGGACCAGTGGATCGCCCCCAATCGCCTACGGGTGGTGTGGCAGCCACCTGAGCAGGCCGCCCAGCGCCCATTTCCAACTGTTGAGCAGGCACCTGGCACCAGCGGGAAACCTACGGCGCGTCCTTAGGTTGATGCGCGCGAGCGCCGGGCGTCATGGTTTCCAGTTCCAACAGCCATCCATCCACAGCCGGAACGCCAGGAACCGTGTTGGTGACCGGCACCACCTCCGGTGTGGGGCTGAATGCGGTGAAGGCCCTCGTGGATCGGGGCTGGACAGTGATCACCGCCAACCGCGACCCCGTGCGGGCGGCGGCGGCGGCCGACTCACTCGCCATCCCCTCCGAACGGCTCCACCACCTGCGCATCGACCTGGGCGACCTCGAGAGCGTGCGGGTGGGCGTGGAAACCCTGGTGGCCTCCATCGGCCTGCCCCTGGACGCCCTGGTGATCAACGCCGCCGTGTACAAGCCGCGGTTGAAGCAGCCGGAATGGTCGCCGCAGAACTATGAGATCTCGATGGCCACCAACCATCTGGGCCACTTCCTGCTGATCCAACTGCTGCTGCCCGATCTGCAGCGCTCGAGCCATCCCTCCCGCCGCGTGGTGATCCTCGGCACGGTGACGGCCAACTCCAAGGAACTGGGAGGCAAGATCCCCATCCCTGCCCCCGCTGACCTGGGCGATCTCTCCGGGTTCAAGGCTGGCTTCAAGGCTCCCATCGCCATGGCCAATGGCAAGCCGTTCAAGCCCGGCAAGGCCTACAAGGACAGCAAGCTCTGCAACATGATCACCACCCAGGAGCTGCACCGCCGGCTGCATGCCTCCACCGGGATCGTGTTCAGCTCCCTCTATCCGGGCTGCGTGGCCGATACGCCCCTGTTCCGCAACACGCCGCGGGCATTCCAAACCATCTTTCCCTGGTTCCAGAAGAACATCACCGGCGGCTATGTGAGCCAGGCCCTGGCGGGCGATCGGGTGGCTCAGGTGGTGGCCGATCCGGGCTTCTCGGCCTCCGGCGTGCACTGGAGCTGGGGCAACCGCCAGAAGAAGGACGGCACCCAGTTCAGCCAGGAACTCTCCGATCAGGCCAGCAATCCCGACACCGCTCAGGGGGTGTGGGAGCTCTCGATGAAGCTGGTGGGTCTGGCCTGATCGCCGATCGCCCGATGGCCTCAGCGTTGGCCGGCTTCGGGGCAGCTTTCCGGATCCATCAAGACACGCCACAGCCCCACGGCTAGCAAGCAACCAGATACCCCCGCGAGGTTGCAAATGTCCCGTGCCCTGCGCTGGGGCCTGGCGGCCATGCTGGCCCTTGGCCTGCTGGTGGGAGCCCTCGTGGTGCTCCCCTTCAGCTCCTGGTTACCCGGCGGCACTGTTGCCGATGTTCCCACCGCTGAGGTGGTGAACGGCTCGGCCTTCAACCGCCTGTTTCCCGCCCCCGAGGCCGGCCAGGAGCTGGTCTTCACCCAGGAAAAGCGCGGCTTCAGTGAAGCCAAGCTGAAACAGGGCAGTGCCGCCCTGGCCCTGCTGGCCATCTCGGACACCGCCACCGCCCCTGAGGCCCGCGATAAGTTTGGCGGCAGCGGTAGTGCCATCCAGGGCTGGCCCCTGGTGGAGCAGGGCGGCCAGGCCAGTGCCCTGCTGGTAGCCGACCGCTTCCAGGTGAAGGTGATCGGCCAGGGCGACGGACTGGATCCCGACCAGCGCCACGCGCTGCTGGAGGCCTTTGACCTGAAGGGTCTGTCCGCCCTGCTCCCCCCAACAACCGCGCGTGGCCGCAAGGCCTTGCCGGCCGGTCAGCAGCAGCCGGTGCGCCTGCCGGTGGTCACCCCCCAGACCCTTGAGGAACCCGCAGCATGAGCCGCACCGTTCTGGAGCGCCTGGAGCGCCTACCCAAGCGCGATCTCACCGTTCTGGCCCTCAAGGGCATCGGCACCTTGGTGCCCGGTGGGTGGCACAACATCACCAGTGCCGATGCGCTGATCGCTGATGTGATGGGCAGCAGCGATCCCGAGTTGATCCGCCAGGTGCGGGCAAGGGCGGATCTGCTCAGTGGAGCCCGCCACGAGGGCTACGGACGGGCGATGAGCCTCTACGACGCCGTGAATCGATCGCAACACGCCACCGGCGGCCTGCGTCTCCTCTCCAACGTGGGGGCCGGTATCCCCCTGCTGAAGCGCATGGCGAAGCTCACCCCCGCCAGCGAAACCCTGCAGGCAGTGGACCTGAGCCTCAAGGTGGGCGCCGAACTGCTGGCCTTCACCCAGGTGAATGGCTTGCCGGGGGACAGTTTTGGCGATTTCTCAGCCTCCCTGGCCGACTACGCCGGCGATGCCCGGGTGCGCATGGCCGCGCTCATCTGCTTCGACGCCCTGCTGCCCCTCGGGGATCAGGCCCTGCACAAGCTCGATGGGCTCCTGGGCAAGGCCAGTGCCGGTGATTTGCGCCGCCTGCCCTCCTATGGGCTGATGGCCGGCATGATCCCGGGCCACGGTGATGGGGCCCATCTGAACTTCCTGCGCCGCGGTGTGGAGAGCTGGGCCGGCTGGGCCGGTGGCCTTATCAGCACCCTGGGGCTCACGGGCCAAAAGGCCGTGCGGGCCCTGGAGGGGAGCCTCGGGCCCTGGGCCGGCGGGATGCAGGGCCTCGGCACATTCCTCGATGCCTTCACCGACACCTACAGCCACACCGGTGTGCAGGCGGTGGCGCGGCGACTGGTGGAGCGGGCCGCCGCGGAGATCTGAACCCTGCGCTGGAAGGACGGGCGTCGCAGCGAGATGGTACGGATCAGTCGAAACCCAGCAGGTCGAAGATCTCGCGATCCTTGAGGGATTCGGCCTCCAGGGGTTCAACATCGTCGAGCATCCGCTGGGCCAGATTGAGATACTCCTGCTGCACCGCCTCCACTTCGGGAGTGGGCTCCATCTCAAAGATGGTGCACTTTTTCAGACGGGATTTACGAATCGCATCCACGGTCTTGAAATGGGCCATGGTGCGCAGGCCTGTGCGGGCATTGAATTTGTCGATTTCATCGGTCTCCTCAGAGCGGTTGGCGATCACACCGCCGAGGCGCACCTTGTAATTCTTGGCCTTGGCGTTGATGGCCTGCATGATCCGGTTCATCGCGAAGATGGAATCAAAATCGTTGGCCGTCACGATCAGGCAGTAGTGGGCGTGCTGAAGCGGTGCGGCAAAGCCGCCACACACCACATCGCCCAACACATCAAAGATCACCACATCGGTGTCTTCAAGCAGGTGATGCTCCTTGAGCAATTTCACGGTCTGGCCAGTGACATAGCCACCACAACCGGTCCCCGCCGGTGGGCCGCCAGACTCCACACACATCACCCCGTTGTAGCCCTCGAACACGAAGTCTTCCGGCCGCAATTCTTCGGTATGAAAATCAACGGTTTCGAGAATATCGATCACGGTGGGCACCATCTTCTTGGTGAGCGTGAAGGTGCTGTCGTGCTTGG
The DNA here is from genome assembly GCA_937975655.1 of uncultured Synechococcus sp. Lineage (GTDB taxonomy): Bacteria > Cyanobacteriota > Cyanobacteriia > PCC-6307 > Cyanobiaceae > Vulcanococcus. Next base: position 5,185 of record CALJTZ010000241.1, read on the forward strand.
GATCACAGCCGATCTGGAGCACCCGCTTGCCCAACTTCGAGAAGGCCGCCGACAGGTTGGACGACGTGGTTGATTTGCCGATGCCGCCCTTGCCGTACACGGCCAGGACCAGGGCTCCCTCTTCGATCGCCATCGCGGCATCTTGATGCACCTGCACACTGCCCTCGCCATCCAGATGCGAGGGTTCGGGGCGGGCGTGCTCGGGGCGGGACAGATCAGTAGGCGTGAGTGTTGTGGTCATGGGGTGTGATGGATTCAGGTGTGATGTCAGATTCGTGGCAAAACTTGTCTACAAACGCAGGCGGAGCACAGCGACACATCGGGCCCCAATGGATTCAACCCAGTCGCCACTCATGCGCTGAAGTGGGCCTTGGCCTCGTAGAGGGCCTCGCTGTCGATCAGGGCCAGACCCCGATCCCGGGCATAGGCCTCAGTGTTCTTGCGCACCTTGCCGCGCACAAAGAAGGGAATCTTGGCAAGTTCCGCCTCACCATCGGAACTCCACACCACGGCCCCATGGCCGGGGAGCACGGTGGCAACCGGGTCCGCCGCGGGTAGGGCAGCAGTTGGCTCCGCCGCCGCAGGCCTTGCCGGCGCGCTGGCCCCCTCGAGATGGCTGAGGTGGCCATCCACGAATTCAAAGTCGTGGCGGAACATGCCAATCAGGTGTTCCTCCAGACCCATCATCAGCGGGTGCACCCAGGCATCAAAAATCACGTTGGCTCCCTCCCAGCCCATCTGGGGGGAATAGCGGGCCGGCACGTCCTGCACGTGCAGCGGTGCGCTGATCACCGCGCAGGGAATGCCGAGGCGTTTGGCGCTGTGGCGTTCCATCTGGGTGCCGAGCACCAGCTCTGGCGCCGCGGCCGCCATGGCCGCCTCCACGGCGAGGTAGTCGTCGCTGATCAGGGCTTCGAGGCCCAGCTCGGCCGCTGCGGCCCGCAGCTCGCGGGCCTGTTCGCGGCTGTAGCTGCCCAGCCCCACCACCTGGAAGCCCAGCTCCCGACTGGCGATCCGGGCCGCCGCGATGGCGTGGGTGGCATCGCCAAAGATGAACACCCGCTTGCCGGTGAGGTAGGTGGAATCCACCGAGCGCGAATACCAGGGCAGGCGCGAGCGCCGTTCGGCCTGGCAGGTGCCGTCGGCGCCAGGCTGCAGCGCAGCAGGCAGTTCCAGGCCCAGCAGCTGGTGCAACTCCCGCAGGAAATTGGCAGTAGCCCCGATCCCGATCGGCACGGTGCGCACGGTGGCCATGCCGAAGCTGCGCTCCAGCCAGCTGCACACCGAACCCGCCACCTCCGGATAAAGGCAAACGTTGGCATCGGCCGTGGGGATGCGCTGCAGGTCGGCGGGGCGGGCCCCCAGGGGGGCCACCACGGCCACCTCGATGCCGTACTCCGCCAGCAAGGCCGTGATCTCGCGCACGTCATCGCGGCAGCGGAACCCGAGCAACGACGGGCCCAGCAGATTCACCCGCGGCCGCCGGCCCTCCTGCTGCCAGCGGCTGGGCGAGGGCTTGGCAAAGCCCGGCGGCGGCAGCTGGGCCTTGAGCAGGCCCCGCACCAGTTGGTAGAGGGTTTCAGCCGCACCCCAGTTCTCCTTCTTGGAGTAGGCCGGCAGCTCCAGGCTCACCACCGGAATGCCGCCCAGCTCCATGCCCCCCGCCAGGGCACCGGGCTGGTCCTGAATCAGCTCGGCGGTGCAGCTCTCGCCCACCAGCAGGGCCTCCGGCTGAAAACGCGCCACCGCTTCGCTGATCGAGCGCTTCACCAGCTCGGCGGTGTCGCCGCCCAGGTCGCGGGCCTGAAAGGTGGTGTAGGTAACAGGGGGGCGCCTATCGCGCCGCTCGATCATCGTGAACAGCAGATCGGCGTAGGTGTCGCCCTGGGGGGCATGCAGCACGTAGTGCACCCCCTCCATCGACGTGGCGATGCGCATGGCGCCCACGTGGGGCGGGCCTTCGTAGGTCCAGAGGGTGAGTTCCATCGGGGGGAGAGCAGGAGGGGGCGGAACTGAGGCGGCGCTCAGGCAAACGAGAGGGCGGCGCGGCGGCGCAGGGAGCGGGCAAACAGCTCGGCCAACTCGCCGGCCTGGTCGCAGCCGTGGATGGGGCTGAACACCAGCTCGATCGACCACTTGGTGGCGATGCCCTCGGCCTCCAGGGGGTTGGCCAGGCCGAGGCCGCAGACCACAAGATCGGGCCGCGCGGCCCGCACCCGCTCCAGCTGGCGTTCCACGTCCTGGCCCTCACTGATGCGGGTGCCCTCGGGCAGCAGGGCCAGCTCGGCATCGAGGAGTTGGCGATCCAGGTAGGGGGTGCCCACCTCCACCAGCTCCATGCCGCACTCGCGCTGCAGGAAACGTCCCAGGGAGAGCTCCAGCTGGGAATCGGGCAGCAGGAAGAGGCGTTTGCCCGCCAACAGCTCCCGGTGGGGAGCGATGGCGCGGCGGCCCCGCTCCACCAGCGGATCCAGCACGGCGGCCACCTGGGCCGGGGCCACCCCAAAGGCCTCCGCCCCCGCCGCCATCCAGGCCCGGCTGCCCTCCACGCCGAAGGGATAGGGGGCCGCCAACAACTGCGCTCCGCGGTTCACGAGGGCCCGTGCCGTGGCCGAGAGGAACGGCTGGGCCAGCAGCACCCGGGTGCCGGGGCCAATCGGAGGCAGCTCGGTGGAACGGCGCGGCGGCAGGCTGGTCACCACCGGAATCCCCAGGCGGCCGAACAGCTGCACCAGCCGGTCTTCCACCGCATCGGCCAGGGTGCCCACGATCAGCAGCTGCTCCACAGGGCTGCTGGGCATCAGCGGCACCATGGCCAGCAGGGCCTGGTCTTCCCCCTGGGTGAAGGTGGTTTCAATGCCGCTGCCGCTGTAGTTGAGCACCTTCACCCGGCCGGCCAGCTGGGTGTTGAGGCGCTCGGCGGCCTTGGCCAGATCGAGCTTGATCACCTCGCTGGGGCAACTGCCCACCAGAAACAGGGTGCGGATCTCGGGGCGCCGCACCAACAGATCAGTCACGAGCCGGTCCAGCTCCTCATTGGCATCGGCCAGGCCGGCCAGATCCCGCTCCCCGAGGATCGCGGTGCCGAAGCGGGGCTCGGCAAAGATCATCACGCCGGCGGCGCTCTGGATCAGGTGGGCACAGGTGCGGGAGCCCACCACCAGGAAAAAGGCATCGGGCATGCGCCGGTGCAGCCACACGATGGACGTGAGGCCGCAGAACACCTCCCGCTGGCCGCTCTCCCGCAACAACTCGGTCTGAACCA
>CALJTZ010000242.1 GCA_937975655.1 uncultured Synechococcus sp.
TGGTCGTCCACCGCCATGCCCATGGGGTGCTGCCCAGTGAGTACGACATCCGCGAGGTGCCCGAGGAGCTCTACCTGGCGGTGTTGGCGCGGCGCCGCGAACTCAGCTGAGCCTCGCGATCGGGCTGAGCCGGGCTTCGCGCAGAAATCCTGCGGCCTTCGATTGCTGCTCAACGGCGCAGAGATCCTCGGCGCTGATGCCATAGCCCTGGTGCCGGGCCATGCGGCCCAACTCCTGCCAGCTGGCACAGCGATCCAGCTGGCGCTGAAGGGCTCGGTCCTGCTTCGCATCCCTGATCAAGCGCAGGAGCTCCAGACGGCTCATGGACTCTCCATGGGGAGCCCCACCATGACGCCGGCCGCCGCCCCGGGACAGCCACGGCCCTTAAATCATCCGGACAATAAAAAACCGCCCCGTCTGGGGCGGCGGCGGAGTGGGTCGGCTGAAGGCCAACCGCAGGGAGGATCAGGCCCAGCCCTTCTGGGACATGGACTCCACGTAGGCAGCCACATCGGCGATGTCGCCGGCGCTCAGCTTGCCGCCGAAGGCGGGCATGGCGTTTTTGCCATTGGTGACCTGGTACTGGATAGCCTCTTCATGGCCGGCGCTGTAGTTCGCCAGGTAGGCCTCGAGGGCATCTTTCTTGAGGGTGCGCTCGGCGTTCACCACGTTGCCGCCACCCATGTGGCAGGCCGCGCAGTTGGCGCTGAAGATCTGGGCGCCGTGGTCGGCATCAGCGGCGAAGCTGGGGGCAGCTCCCAGCACCAGCGTCAGGCAAAGAGCGATCAGGGAAAGAAGACGGCGCATGGGTGCTCGTTCAACCCGATCAAGGTAAGGGGCCACGCCCACCTGCGTCGTGATTGCTGCAGAGGTTCGCAACAATTCAGATCCGGCCCCGCTGCGGTAGGCCAGCATCTTCAAACACGGCCTCCAGGGTCGGGGCATGGCTCACCAGGCCGAAGCGCTCCGGCGGGCTCACGGGCTGATGCACGAAGTGGCGCTGGCGGATCGAGAAGCGATCCCAGGCATTCACTTCGATGCGGAGCAGCTTGATCAGGCCCTCGATCAGCCAGCCCTGCAGATCGACTCCCGCCGGGGGATACCAGCTGCGGCGCCAATGGCAGAGGCGCTGCACCGTGTTGTTCACGCTCACCAGCGGCTGTCCCAGCACCAGTCGCCGCACGGCCCCCTGGCCGGGCTCTGGATTGGCCTGGTGGGGCTGAGTGGCCAGGTGCACGCACACCCGGGCGATGTCTGCGGCATGGATGTAGTGGAAGGACGCTTCGGCCCGCAGCCACTTGGCCAGCCATAGCCAGCGGGCCCCCTCCTTGAGGCCGGCGGTGAGGTAGCTGGTGGGGAAGGGACCACTGCTATCCACCCGCCCGCCGAACACCAGGGTGGGGAACACGGCAATGATCCGTTCCGCCAGGGGATGGTGCTCCAGTTGCTCCAGGCACTGGGCCTTGGTCTGGATGTATTCGGTGCCATAGGCCATGGCCTCCGGCAGGAGCTCCAGATCGCGGTTGAGAATGCTGGCGGTGGAGAAGTAGATCACCTGCTCGAGCACCGCTGGATCAGCGGCGGCCAGCATCTCCTTTACGGCCACCACGTTCACCTGGCGGGCCCGCTCCGGATCTCCCCAAGCCGTGGCGGTGTGAATGATCCGGTTGGCGGAGGCGATCAGGTCCTGCTGGGGAGTCACATCCCGCAGGTCGCCTACTAGCAGTGTGATGCGCGGATCCTTGGCCGGCACGGCCGTGAGTTTGCTGGGATCCCGCAACCAGAGCAGCAGTTCCGCATCGGTTTCCCGATACAGCTGTGCCGCAATGTGTTGGCCAACGCAGCCCGAGGCCCCTGTGATCAGGATGCGGGCAGGAGCGCCGCTCAAGCCGCCGCTCCGATGCGCTCCATCACACTCTTGCCGGCTTCAAAGAAGACGCGGCCATTCTCCTCAGGGGTGCCGGGCAGGATGCCGTGGCCCAGGTTGAGGATGTGCTTACGGCCGCGGGCCTTGCGCACGGTGTCGTCGATGCGGGCCTGGATGGCTTCGGGGGTGCCGAACAGCAGGCCAGGATCCACGTTGCCCTGCACACCCACGTGCTCGGGCAGCCGGGCCAGGCCCTCCGCCATGTCCACGGTCCAGTCGAGCGACACGATGTCCACACCGGTGCGGGCCATGCGCTCAATCACGCCGGCGCTGCCGGAGATGTAGAGGATGAAGGGCGTATCAGGGTGGGTCTGCTTCACCAGATCCACCACCTTCTTCTGGTACGGCGCTGCGAAGGTGTCGTAGTCGGCGGGGCTGAGCTGACCCGCCCAGGAATCGAACATCTGCACCACCTGGGCGCCGGAGTCGATCTGGTAGCGGAGGTAGGTGGCGATCGATTCAGCGAAGTGATCCAGCAGCCGATGCAGCAGCGCGGGCTCCTGGAAGGCCATGGCCTTGATCACCGCATAGTTCTTGCTGCTCTTGCCCTCCACCACGTAGGCGGCCAGGGTCCAGGGGGCACCCACGAAACCCAGCACGGCGGCCTCGTTGCCCACGGCGCTGCGCAGGCGCCCCAGCACCTCGCCCACGAACGGCATGGTTTCGGCCGGTTGCAGGGGGCGCAGCGCCTCCACCTGGGCCATGTTGCGGATCGGGTCCTGGATGATCGGGCCCTTGCTTTCGATGATGTCGAAGTTGATCCCCATGCCCGGCAGGGGCGTGAGGATGTCTGAGAACAGGATCACGCCGTCGGGCTTGAAGGCGTGGAAGGGCTGCATCGAGATCTCGTAGGAGAGATCGGGGTTCTCCGAGCGTTCCCGGAAGCCGGGGTGGCGATCGCGCAGGTCGCGATACACCTTCATGTAGCGGCCGGCCTGGCGCATCATCCACACCGGAGGCCGCTCCACCTGCTCACCTCGGGCGGCGCGCAGCAGTAGGGGGGCGGTTCCGGTCATGGGGAGAGTTCGGCGCGAGCCGCGAACTTACCCGAGCAGCCCCCCGATCGTGGCGCTCCAACTGGCGGTCTCAACGGGTTCGTCACAGACCTCCTGATCCAGCTCCTGGCTGCGCTTCTCATCGCGCTGGAACACCAGCACGGAGAGGGGCGGCAGGCAGAGGTCGAGGGAGTGCTCGTAGCCGTGGATCCCCCATTCGTCGGTGAACTTGCCGCCCAGGTTCCCCAGGTTGCTGCCGCCGTAGCGCTCGGCATCGGTGTTGAACACCTCGCTGTAGTAGCCCGCCATCGGCACGCCCACCCGGTAGTGGGCGTGGCTCTGGGGGGTGAAGTTCGCCACCACCACCAGCCAGCGGCCCGTGGTGCTCTCCCGGCGCATGAAGCTGATCACCGAGTGGCGGTTGTCGTTGCAATCAATCCACTGGAAGCCGTACTCACTGAAGTCGTCGCCCCAGAGGGCCCGCTCCGACTTGTAGAAGCTGTTGAGGTCGTCCACCAGGTGCTGCAAGCCCTGGTGAGGGGTGTGGTGGAGCAGGTCCCATTCCAGATCACCCCACACATTCCATTCGCCGCGCTGGCCGAACTCCATCCCCATGAAGATGGTTTTCTTGCCGGGGTGGGTCCACATGTAGGCCAGCAGGGCGCGCACATTGGCGAATTTCTGCCAGTCATCGCCTGGCATCTTGTGGAGCAGGTTGCTCTTGCCGTGCACCACTTCATCGTGGCTGAGGGCGAGCATGAAGTTCTCGGTGTAGGCGTACCAGATCGAGAACGTGACATTGTTCTGGTGGAACTGGCGGAACCAGGGATCGAGCTCGAAGTAATCGAGCATGTCGTGCATCCAGCCCATGTTCCACTTGAGGTTGAAGCCCAGGCCGCCGATCTCGGTGGGCTGGGTCACCATGGGCCAAGTGGTGGATTCCTCCGCGATCGAGAGGGCTCCCGGGAAGTGCTGGAACAGCACATGGTTGGCCTGCTGCAGGAAACGCACCGCCTCGGTGTTTTCGCGGCCGCCGTGCTCATTGGCAAGCCATTCGCCATCGGGCCGCAGATAGTCGCGGTAGAGCATCGAGGCCACCGCGTCCACGCGGATGCCGTCGATGTGGAACTGCTCAAACCAGTACACGAGGTTGGCAACCAGGAAGTTCCGCACCTCGTTGCGGCTGTAGTTGAAGATCAGGGTGCCCCATTCCTTGTGCTCGCCGATGCGGGGGTCGGCGTGCTCGTAGAGGTGAGCGCCATCGAAGAAGGCCAGGCCATGGGCATCCTTGGGGAAGTGGCCGGGCACCCAGTCGAGGATCACGCCAAGGCCTTCGGCGTGGCAGCGATCCACAAAGGCGCGGAATTCATCGGGTGTGCCAAACCGGCTGGTGGGCGCGTACCAGCCGGTCACCTGGTACCCCCAAGAGCCATCAAAGGGATGCTCCGAGATGGGCATCAGTTCGATGTGGGTGAAGCCGCGGGCCTTCACATAGGGGATCACCCGATCGGCCAGCTCGGGATAGGTGAGCAGGCGGGCACCGGGCTTGAGATCGGCCGCCGGCACGGGCGGGCGGGGCGTGCCATCGGCTTCGATGTAAGGCTGATCGGCGCTGGCGTGCATCCAGCTGCCCAGGTGCATCTCGTACACCGCGATCGGCTGGTCGAGGGGGTTGCGGCTATCCCGCTCCTGCATCCAGGCGCTGTCGCCCCAGTGGTAGCCCGCCAGGGATTCAATGATGGAGCCGTTGTTGGGCCGCACCTCGTGGCGGAAGCCGTAGGGATCGGCTTTCTGATAGCAATGGCCCGTCTGGGTGCGGATTTCGTACTTGTAGATCTCGCCTGGCTTCAGGCCGGGCACAAACAGTTCCCAGCACCCCCCGAGGCGGG
>CALJTZ010000243.1 GCA_937975655.1 uncultured Synechococcus sp.
ACCACCGCTTGGTGCAACCCAGTGCATCGAAGGCCCGCGTCACACCCGTGGCACCCCGCCAAACACTGTTGAAATGAGCCCTGAAACTTGGTTTTCGGTTGCCACCGGGCAACTCACTTGGGCCGAAGCCGTTGCGCAAAATCTAATTGCACATTGGCGCAAGAATTAGGCGCGAGCTGCCGACGTTGGGCCTCAATCGGGAGTAAGGGATTGGGGTGCGCAGCGGGCGGCCAACTGGCTTCGGTTAATCCACCGAACCAGAGCGCATCGAAATCGAGACCGGTGGATTCAAGAACACCCAGAATCTGTATAGCAGGGTTGCCGCGTGTTTTAGGCTGAAAGAGCCGTTCGTTGCAGAGCTGATTTAAGCGTTTGATTGTTTCCTGAAGCGATAGCTTGCCGGTGATCTGATCCAGTTGGGATAGTTCACCGAGTGTTTCGGTAAAGGCTTCGCGCGTTTGAAATTCGATACTGTTGAGTTTGCCTTCGGCAAGCCAACCGGTTTTGGCCAGCAGGTGGGAGACATGGCATTCCACCGTGCGAGGGCTCAGCACCAGGACGGCCGCAATGGCCTTGTTGCTCAGGCCCTGCTCGAGGGCCTGGAGCACCTGAGTTTCAGCCGCGGTGATGCCGCAGAGGTTAGCCGCCATGGGGCTTTCTCGAAGACCCCAGAAGCATTCCCCTCGGGCGGCCAGCTCGGCCGGCTCACCCCTGAACGGCCGTCCAGACAGGGGTTTCCTCCTCGCTGCGCTCCTGCTCGGTCGCCTTGGCCTTGGCTCGCTTGATCGGCAGGTTGGCCACCAGGGCGGTGACGCGGTCTTCGGTTTCCAGGCTCACATCGCCTTCCTCCAGATCAATCTCCACGTAGCGGCTCACGACCTCGAGGATCTCGCGGCGCATCTGCTCCAGCAGCTCTGGGTTGAGATCACTGCGGTCGTGGGCGAGTACCAGTTGCAGCCGCTCCTTGGCGGTGGCGGCGCTGGCAGGTTGACGACCGAGCAGTTTGTTGACGAAATCGCGCAGGGTCATCGCTTCAGAAGATCTTGGTTTGCATCAGGTGGCCCAGCTTGGCCCGCAATCCCTTGCGCGCCTTGGCGGGATCGATCAGGGGAACGTCTTCCCCGCAGATCCGCCGGGCCACGTTGCTGTAGGCCTGAGCTGCCGGGGAGTTGCTGCCATTGAGGGTGAGGGGTTCACCGCGGTTGGTGCTCACGATCACCTGCTCGTCTTCCAGCACCAGGCCCAGCAGCGGCAGAGCCAGGATGTCGGTCACGTCGTCGACGGCGAGCATCTCCTGGTTGGCCATCATCTTGGGCCGCACCCGGTTCAGCACCAGCTGGATTGGCTTGACCCCGTGGGTGTTGAGTAGGCCAATCACCCGGTCGGCGTCCCGCACCGCGGACACCTCAGGGGTGGTGATCACGATGGCCTCCTTGGCGGCGGCAACGGCGTTCTTAAAGCCGTCCTCGATGCCGGCGGGGCAGTCGATCAGCACGATGTCGAAGCTCTCGCCGAGCATGGCGGCGATCTTCTGCATGTCGTCGGGTTTGAGCCACTCGAGCATGCGCGGGTTGCCCGCCGGCAACAGCGCCAGGTTCGGTTCCTGCTTGTGCTTCACCAGGGCCTGCTCCAGCCGGCAATTGCCGGTGAGCACCTCCTGGGCCGTGTACACGATCCGGTTCTCCAGGCCCAGGAGCAGGTCAAGGTTGCGCAGGCCGAAGTCCGCATCCAGCACGGCGGTGCGCATGCCCTGCTTGGCCAGGGCAATGCCCAGGTTGGCGGTGAGGGTGGTTTTACCCACGCCGCCCTTGCCGGAGCAGATCAGGATGTAGCGAGTCACGGCGCTGTCTGACATCGGGGCAGGTTAAGGCCAATCCATCGGATTGCTGCGTGTCCGCCGCACTGGGCGGCATTCCTGCGCCGGACTAAAAAAGACAGGCCCCTGCTGGCCCGTGATGCCCCCCATGCCTGCCACGAGCCAGCGCCTGCTGGTGATGCCGGATGACGGCGCCAGGGCGGTGGTGGAGCTGATCGACCAGGCCCGAGACCAGCTGTTGCTCAAGCAGTTCAAGCTCCAGAGTGAGCTGGTGGAGCAGGCCCTGCGCCGGGCTGCGGAGCGGGGGGTGCGGGTGCGGGTGATGCTCAACCCCCACACCTCCGGCGGCGATCGCTGGAATGACGAGGCCTTCGCCTTGCTGCAGCAGTGGGGCATCGCCGTGGCCTGGACCAGTGAGGCTTTCCCGGTGACCCACGAGAAGTCGATGGTGGTGGATCACGCGGCGGCCCTGATCGCCACCTTCAACTTCTCCGACAAGTACTTCACCCAGACCCGCGACTACGGCGTGGTGACCCATGACCCCGATGTGGTGAGTCAGGTGATCGCCGGCTTCGAGGCCGACTGGTCGCGGCAATTCTTTGAACCGCGGCTCGATGTGGGCCTTGTGTGGAGCAGTGCCCACAGCCGTGGACAGATGGCGCGGATCATCGATGCAGCCAGTTCCACCCTGTGGATCCAGCACCCCAAGTTCGTGGACGCGGTGATCCTGGAGCGGATTGTGGCCGCCCGTCACCGCGGTGTGAAGGTGCGGGTGCTCTGCGGCGGCAAGCACGGCATCAGCGACTGGGACATCTACGACACCTTCAGCTCCCTGCGCCTGATGGAGCGCTCCGGCGTGAAGGTGCGGCGGCAGAAGCACCTCAAGCTGCATGCCAAGTTGCTGCTGGTGGATGGCATCGCCGCCATGACCGGCTCGATGAACATCGATCGCAGCGCCTTTGACCTGCGCCGCGAACTCGGCATCGAAGTGGACGCGGCCCAGGTGGTGATGCGGCTCAAGCAGGTGTTCAAGGCCGACTGGGCCGAGGCCCATCCCTACAGCGCCCCCGATCCGCTCGACCCCGCCTTCCACGAGGCGGGTGAATTGCCGGCCGACCCCCACTTCGTGCACGAGTGATGGCGGAGATTCCGAGCCGCCGTGCCCTCTTCTTTGGGATGCTGCAGGTGGCGCTCTCCTCCTTCGGCGGTGGCCTCTCGGCCTGGAGTCAGCGGATTGTGGTGGAGCAGCGCCGCTGGATGACGAACGAGGAGTTCATCAGCGGGCTCACCGTGGCCCGCCTGTTCCCAGGGCCTAACCAGATCAACATGGCGGTGTACATCGGGGCTCGTTTTCATGGCCTGGCCGGAGCGCTGCTTGCCCTGGCCGGGATGCTGCTGCTGCCCTTCAGCCTGCTCTTACTGCTGGGCCTTGGCTACTTCTATCTCCACATGACGGTGGCGGTGGATCGGGTGCTGGCGGGGGTCGTGGCCGCCGCCGCTGGCATGGCCCTGTCCATGGGTTTCAAGATCCTCGATGACTACTGGCGTGATGCCGTGGCCCTCGGCTTTGCCCTGGCGGTGTTCCTGGCCCTGACGGTGTTTCATCTCCGCCTGATTCCCGTGGTGTTGGTTGCGGGGCCCCTAGCCATGGCCTGGTATTGGCCCCGGGGTGCTGCTGTCGGTGAGCCATGAGCAGCATCTGCCATCCCATTCCCCTCAGCGACCTGGGCAACCTGGTGGCTGTGATTGGGGATTTTCTCAGCCTGTCGTTGTTCTCGCTGGGGGGTGGCAACACCCTGCTGGCGGAATACCACCACCTCAGCGTCGACAAGTACTGCTGGCTCTCCAACAGCCAGTTCGCTGATCTCTATGCCCTGGCCGAGGCAGCCCCCGGCCCCAGCTCCATGATCGTGGGCCTGCTGGGTATGGGCGCGGCCTGGCGTGAAGGCCCCAGCTGGGCACTGCTGAGTGGCGTGGCCGCCGAGCTGGCGATCCTGCTCCCCTCCACCCTCGTGATGGTGCTGGCCGCCCTGAGCTGGCATCGCTTCCAGCACTCCCCATGGCGCATCGCCTTTGAGCGCGGCATGGGGCCCATCACCCTGGGGATCCTGTTTGCTGTGGGGCTGAAGATTCTGAAAACCTCTGATCGCGGCCCATTGGCCTACGGGGTGTCGGTGCTGGTGTGTGTGTTGATGCTGCGCACCAAGATCTCGCCCCTGTGGTTCATGGCCGTGGCCGGTGTGCTCGGCGGTTTGGGCTGGATCAACCGCTGATCGGGGCGCTCACCCCTGCGGCCAATGGGGTTCGGCCGGGCGAATGGTGATGGCCCCTTCCACCAGCACGGCCTCTTCGCAGAACCCAGCTGGCGGCGGATCCTCGGGGCCCCGAGCTACAGCGGCGGCGATCCGCAGTTGCAGAGGGCGCAGCTGCAGGGCCACAATCCGAGCCTCCGTGTTGCCCGCACAGCCGGCATGGGCGATCCCGCGCAGGCGGCCCCACACGCGCACATCGCCGCCGGCAGTGATGCGGGCACCGGGGTTCACATCCCCCAGCAGCAGCACCGATCCCTGCACCTGCAGGTGATCGCCGGAGCGGAGGGTGCCCCGGTGGATGGTGAGCGCAGCAGCGGCGTCCGCATCCGGTTCTTGTGCCTCAACCACCGCTGCCGCTGGGCTGAACACCGTGCCCAATCCCAGGGCTGCGGCGGCCACCAGGCTGCTGGCATCCGCACTTTCGAGCTGTTGCAGTTCCAGCTGGGCGCTGCGCAACAGGGCCTGAATGGCCTGCAGGTCGGGAACGGTGAGGGGCCGATCGGCGCCGTGCAACACCGCCAGGCCAGCGCTGGCTTCGGCGTTCAGGACTACCCGCACCTCCTCAAGGGCACTGGCCTGGGCCGTGGCCAGCGGGTTCAGCTGCAGGTGAAGGGGGTGTGCTGCCATGGCCCACAACCTAGGTAGAGGCCTCGGCTTGGCTTGGCCCGGCCGCCAGCGCCAACTCCTGGCGTAGGGCAGCGCTCACCTCGGCGGGATGGATCAGCCAGGCCATCTCGGTGGGTTGAATCAAGCTCCGCACCAAGGCGGAGCGCTTTTCCAGGGCCCCGAGCTGCTGGCCGTCCCACAGCCTCAGCCCCCCCTTGTAGGGGTGGTAGCCGCGGCTTTGCTGCTGGCGCAGGCCGCAGCACTGCTCTGCCTCCAGTCCGGCGGCCTCGCTCAGGTGGCGGGCCCGGGCCAGGAATTCCAGCCGCTGTTGCGGACTCAGGCGGCTCACATCGGTGGCCTTGAGCAGGTGCCGCTCCAGCAGGCGCCAGCACAGCTCCTGCAGGGCCGGTGGCCCCTGCTCGCGCCAGCGCTGCAGGTGATAGCCAGTGCGGATGTCGTCGTTGGCGAGGAAGCTGGCGAGATCGAGCTCGCGGGGAGCCCACAACCAGCGGCCCATGGCCTCATCGGCCCACACGGCGTTCGGTCCCAGTCGCCGGGCGGTGGCGATCGCCTGGGTGAGCAGCCAGTTGCACACCACGTTGAGGCGGTGGTTATACACGCCGCGATACATCAAGTTGCGCACCACTAGGTAGTGCTCCACCGCCATCAGTCCCTTGGGGTTGAGGGCGATACCCCCATCGGGAGCGATGGTGAGGGCCGCCAGGATGCGTTCCAGATCCAGCTGGCCGTAGCTGGTGCCGGTGCTGTAGCTGTCGCGCAGCAGGTAGTCGAGGCGGTCGCAGTCCAGCTGACTGCTCACCAGGGCCTGGATCGCCGCGTTCGGGTAGCGGCCGTGGCAGAGCAGATCCGCCACCGCATCCGCCGTGCCGGGGGCATAGGCCTCGAGCCGCTGGCGCAGCTGGGGGTGTTCTCGGATCAGCCGACCCGACCAGGCCTCGTGATGGAGGCCATACATCTCCTCGCCGGAATGGCTGAGGGGGCCATGGCCCACGTCGTGCAGGAGGGCGGCGGCATAGAGCACGCCCGTGTGGGCCTCGAGCTCCGGAGCCAGGCGCTTGAGGCCTGCAAGCGCCTGGCGCGCCAGCTGCAGCACTCCCAACGAATGGGTGAAGCGGCTCGATTCCGCCCCATGGAAGGTGAGGTAGGCGGGGCCCAGCTGGCGGATGCGGCGCAGGCGCTGGAAGGGGGCCGTATCGATCAGGTCGATGGCGAGGGCCTCGGCCGGATCGCTGCGCTCCAGCCGGATCGCCCCATGCAGGGGGTCGTGGTACGTGCGCTGACTCATGTCTCGGCGCCGCCCGGGGTTAGCTCGTTGCTCAGGCGGCTCATGGCGGCGTCCAGCCAGGTGTCGCCTTTACCGCCGGGATCCAGGGGCTCGGGTTCGGGCAGCTCCAGATCCGGTTCAATGCCCAGGTTCTGGATATCGCGGCCGCTGGGGGTCACGT
>CALJTZ010000244.1 GCA_937975655.1 uncultured Synechococcus sp.
CAGGCCCTGTTGCTGCTGGGCGTGGCCTGCTGGGGCCGGCAACTGCAGGGCCCCTGGTTCGGGCTGCTGGCCGCCGCCCTGGTGGTGATCGCTCCCGGCCTGGCGGAGCATCGCACCACCTTCAGCCTCGACTTACCACTCACCGCTACCACCACCCTGGCCCTCTGGCGGCTGGGCTGCTGGCAGCGGCAGTGCCCCCAGGGAGGCCGCTGGCACCAGGCCGCGGGAGCTGCCCTGCTGGTGGCCGCAGCTGTGTTGATCAAACAGAGTGCCCTGCTGGTGCTGGCACCGCCCTGCCTGTGGCTGGCCTGCAGGGGCCTGCGGGATCCCCAGCGACGGCCCCAGGTGCTGGCGGCTCTGGCGCTTGTGCTGGCCCTCGTTGTGCCGTGGTTGAAACACAACTGGATCACCACCCTGGGGGGCACCAATCGGGCCGTGATCGAATCCGCCGCCAACGAAGGAGATCCAGCGGTGTTCAGCCTGACGAGCCTGCTGTGGTACCCCACGCGTCTACCGGAACAGCTGGGGGTTCTGCCGATGGCCCTCGCCGGCCTCGGCGCAGCAGGGTTCTGCTGGCAGCAGCGCCGCCAGCCCTGGCCAGCCCTGCCACCAGGCTGGGGCTGGCTATTGGGCACCAGCCTGAGCGGACTGGTTTTCATCACCCTCAGCCCCAACAAGGACCCCCGCTACATCGCACCGGTGCTGCCGCTGCTGGCTCTGGTGCTGGCCTGGGGCTGGTGGCAGCTACTGATCCTGCTGCGCAGCCGCTGGGGCTCGCCGTTGGCCCTTGGGGTACTGGGGGCTGGCCTGCTCGGCAGCGCCGGTGCCACGGCCCAGTGGCAAGCCCAGGAACTGCAGCGGCGGCCGGGGCCGCCCGTGCCGGCCCTGATCGAGGCCCTGCGCCAGCGCGTGGGCGGCAGGCCCACCACCCTGCTCACCGCCGTGAGCAGCGCCCAGCTCAATGAGCACACCTTCACCACCTTCGGCCGCCTGCAGGGCGGCCAGATCGTGGCCCGCAAGATCAGCCTGGACCCGGCCCATAACGAGCGGCTGGGCCGCCAGGCCGAGTGGATCGTTCTGGCCCCGCGGGACGGCGATCTGAACAGCAAGGAGAAAAAACTGCACCGCTGGGTGGCCGGCGATCCGCGCTTTGAACGCCTGGAGCAGTGGCGCTGGGGACGACAACACCGGGTGGAGCTCTGGCACCGCAAAGCCAATGCACCAGCAGTTCAATCCTTCGATGCCGAATTCATCCGCCTTGCCCGCGGGCTGGAGCGGGGGGTCGCAGGGCTGGCGGCGGTGCTGGCGGTGATCGCCCCCCAGCATCAGATCGATGGCCACCTCAGCTACCAGCCGCGGGTACGGGCCTGGGCACTGCAGCAGCTGCAGCGCCAACCCGATCACCGCGATGCGCTCTGGAGCCTGGCACTGCTGGCCGTGCTGCAGAACCGCCCCCAGGAGGCCGATCAATGGTTCAGCCGGCTTCAAACCCTGGAGCCCGGCAACAGCTGGCCCGCGGCCTACCGGGCCGTGGTGCTCTTGGCCGACTGGCGACCCGACCGAGCCAAACAGGCCCTGGAGCAGGCCGGCACCAACGCTGCGGAGCAGCCGGTGCAAGGGGGGCTGCTGGCCGTCAGTCGTGTGCTGAGCGGCGACCTGCGCGAACTGGGACAGCTCAAGTCCAGCCTGGATACGGCCATCACGGCCGTGAAGACTGACCTGGCGCGCTCCAAGTAGTAGCCAGGGCCGTCCACACAGCAGAGTGCGCTCAAGCGACAGACCAGTGCATGGCCACCACCACCCAGGCCGATCGTCGAGTTCTCATCGGAGCTGGCCTGTTCATCGCCATCGGCCTGCTGCTGCAGTGGTGGCGCCTGGAGGCGCTGCAGGCCTCCTACGACCAGGGGGTGTTCCTGCAATCCATCTGGAATGGCCTGCGCGGCCATCCGTTTGAGAGCACCCTCTCGTCCCAGCTGTCCACGAACGTGCTCCACAGCGGCGAGCCACCCAGCCTTGGCTACCACCGCCTCGGTCAGCACTTCACCCCGGCCCTGCTGCTCTGGGTTCCGCTGGTGGGCGTGCTTGGCAAGTGGGCCCTGCCCCTGGTGCAGGTGGGCCTGATCGGAGCCGCAGGAGTGGTGCTCTATCGCCTGGCGAGGCTGCACCTGGAACCCACCCTGGCCAGCTGGGTGGCCTGCAGCTGGTTTGGGGCCAATGCGGTGCTCGGGCCCACCTGGAGCAACTTCACCGATCTCTGCCAGCTCCCCCTCTGCTTCTTTGTGTTGCTGCTTGGCCTGAGGCAGCGGCGCTGGCTGCTGATCCTGCCCGCAGCACTGCTGATGCCCCTGATCCGGGAGGACACCGGGGTGGTGCTGATGGGCATCGCCCTGTGGATGCTGGTGCGGCGCCAGGGGCCATGGCTACTGGCCTATGGGCTGGGCCTCTATGGCGGCGGCTGGGTGCTGGTGAGCACCAACCTGCTGATGCCGCTGTTCAGCGACGACAACAGCAAGCGCTTCATGATCGAGAACTTCGGGCAGTACCTCGAAGGTGACCAGCAAGCCTCCAGCTTTGAGGTGCTGCTGCGGGTGCTGCAGCAACCCTTTCGCCTGCTGTGGGAGCTGGTGAATCCCCCAGGCAAAACGCTGATGTATTTGCTTGGGCAGACCCTGCCGCTGTTGTTCGTGCCGCTGCTGGCCGTCGACAGCTGGCTGCTGGTGGCCCTGCCCCTGACGGGGCTGCTCCTGGCCCAGGGCTACAACGATCCCCTCTCGATCAATCTCCGCTACACCCTGCTGGTAGCCCCCGGCCTGTTCGCCGGTTCAGTGCTGTGGTGGGAACGCCACCAGCAACTGTTCGCCAACCGCCGATTACGCAGCTTCTGGATAGCCGCCGTGGCGCTCTCGCTGATCTTCACTCTCGGGGCCAACCCTGGGCGCAGCGTGTCGTTCCTGCATCCGGACAAGATCGGAAGAGCACACGTCTGAACTCCAGTCACCTTGTACTATCTCGTAT
>CALJTZ010000245.1 GCA_937975655.1 uncultured Synechococcus sp.
GGCGCAGGGCTGGGGCGTTCGTGAATGGGGCGGCCGCGTGCGCCTCGAGGTGCGCCCCAAGGAGCAGCCCATGCAATCGGTGGCACTCCCGTTCGACTGGGGGCCCACCTCCACCGGGGATGTCGTCACCCGGGTGCGCAACATCTACAAGCTGGCGGCCGAGGGCCATTCCCTGTCTTCTGCTGCTGAGCAGGCCGCCGGCCGTCCGCCGCTGGCCCAGCACGATTGGCCCAGTGCCGCAGCCAGCTTCCGCATCCAGAAGCTCAACCACGGCACCACCATCAAACCCGCCACCTGGGAGCACGCCTATGGCCCGGTGGTGGCCATGGCTGTGGAGCTGCTCACCGGCCGCGGGGCGCCGGCCTCACCGGCCGATCTGATTGATGCCTGCATCCGTGACTGGAAACCAGGCAGCCGCATGCGCCAGATCCGGGCGCAATCCCTGGCCCAGTTCCTCCGCCACGCCGTTGATCGTGAGGGCATGCCAGCCCTGTGGCAGCCACCGGCTGATCTGAAGCAACACATTGGCGCTAAGGCCTTGGCCACCGCCGTGAATCAAGGCGGGGATCCTTTCACGGATCAGCAGATCCTGAACCTGCTGGCAGCCCTCCCCGGCGATGCAGCGGGGCAGCGCTGGGCTGACGCCATCCGCCTGCTTGCTGAGCTCGGCCTGCGGCCTGGCGAGCTGCTGCACCTGCAGGTGAAAACTGATCCGCTCACCGGTTCGCCGTACTGGTGGTGCAAATACCAGAAGCGCTCAGGCGGCGGCACCACAGAGCCGCGTCGCGTGGAGCCGATGCCCCTTGTGGATGCCGATGGCGTGCCGCAGGAGTGGAACCTGCTGCTGCGTTGGCAGGCCGGGTTGATCGAACTGCCCCCGCTTACCAGTGGTAATGGTGCCGGCGATGGTATGCGCACTTACCTGAACCGTCAGGCCGGGTGGAAGGCGCTGCGGGCTGAACTATCCGCTAAGGGTGAGAACGCCGTGCCGTACAGCTTTAGGCACAGTTACAGTCTGCGTTGCCATCGGCTTGGCATTGATGCTGGCTCAGCGGCGGCCAGCATGGGCCATAGCCTCGAGGTGCATCTGCGCAGCTACCCGTGGGCATCGGCGGCAGGGACTGCATCAGCCTTTGCGCGAGCTCGCGCTGCCATAGGCGTAGCGCCGTTGACTTCTACCCCGGCTTGAAGGCCGGATATTCCTTCTACGCTTCTTCGTCGAGCACCATCAGTTCAAATCGCTGTAGATGTGCTGTGCGCATCACCTGAGTGCCGATGGCTCCTTTGCTGCGGGAACCGCTGGGCTACTTGTGTTGATCGAAACGCCGGAAGTCATGGAGGGCTACCTGCTGCGGGCCAGGGCCAGGACGATGCCAAGCGCCGGGCCCAGCGCTGCATCACGGCCATGCAGGCCCTCCACGGTGGTGTGGACCCTGACCGGTACGTGAGCCGCCTCAGTGATCTGCTGGGTGGGCACCGCATCACCGGCAACCGGCAGCAGGGCCGCTCCCCTGCCGTCGGCTACGACCGGGTCCATGTCGCCATCGTTGTCTGCGGCTTCCGCGAAGCGGTTGACGCCACGCGGCTGGCCTACGTCGAGGTTCTCGCTCACGAGCAGGAGGCCACGGCAATCGGCTTCTTAAGCCGGGCAGTGGCCTGGCTCAACGGCCAGGGCGTGGAGTGCCGGCAAGTGATGTCGGACAAAGGTTCCGCCTACGTCTCACGCAGCTTTGCCAAGGCCTGTGGCGCCCTTAGTCTCAAGCACATCCGCGCTAAGCCCTACACGCCACGCACCAACGGCACAGCCGAGTGCTTTATCCAGCCCCTGTGCCGGAGATCGGA
>CALJTZ010000246.1 GCA_937975655.1 uncultured Synechococcus sp.
CGACCTACTCAGCCTGATCCAGGAGCGCGCAAACCCCAGCGTCGCGGCCTAGCCCAGGCTCAAAAAGCGGCTTCAAGGCGCCGTAGGAATGGGAGTTAGGGGAAGAATGCGCTTGTCTGACTGATACAGCCTGAAGCTTCGATCAAGATGATAACGGTAGGTGTGATCCTGCGGTTGATGACGTGTTGGCCCTGGCATTCTGCTACCCGTGAGTGCTGCGTAGCGCCCCAGGGGTAGAGGTAAGTACGCCTCAGCGTCGTAGAGCCGATCCAATTGACCGGTTTCAGTGTTGGTAAAGCCAAACGGCCAGAGGCCATCTGTTGCCACGACCAGCGCATGCAGTGCAACACGATTGCGATGGCAGCTGCTGAACCAGGAGCCGTTGACTGGATCGTGGCTGAGCCAACGCCGTTTGCCGTACTGGCTGGTTTCCACCTGGATGATTTGACTGATCGGTGCACGCCCTCGCTCGGGAAATCTCTGCTTTGGCTTCCAATGGCCATCCGGCCCTCGCCTGCCACAGACCGAATCAGTCAGACGCCGTGTGTTGAGTCCCGTGGGCCATGGGGGACTGTCACTGGGCAGAGAGTCTTCAAGGATCCAGCTGTGTCGCCTCGGATCTGGGGCCCAATCTTCGAGATCAACCAGGGGTAAGCCGGAGGAGGAAGAAAGGAGCTCCACGTTTCCGAAGAATCGCCATCCCCGTGGCATGTCGGCGCAGGAGGGTGGAACGGTCTGCACCGTGAGGCCCAACTGCTGCGCCCAGGCCAGAAGATCCACCAGCCCCCGTGCTGTCAGCAGACCTACCAATTGCACGCCATTGTCGCGGATATGCACCAGACGGGGATCCACTGGCTGAATGCGCCAGCGTCCTTTACCGCGCTCCATGCCCTCCTCAATCCAGCCGCCCTCACACCACCCTCGCAACACAGCTTCAGGAAAGCCCGGCCATTCGTCCGGCTTATTGCGAAGCTGGCCGTAGAGCTTGAAGAATTCACGCCGCTGAATCGACACTCTCCTCTGGAACAGGGCGCAAAGGCTCTCCAGCATCTGCTGCTCAAACAGAGGATTGACCATCAGATCCCCCTGATTGAGCCGCTGACGCGCCCAGCGCTGTGCCTCGTGATCGGACGGCTGGCCGCCCCGAGGAGGTTGCAGCAGCGCCAGTGGGCCCAGCTTCATTCCCCAGTCCTCGCGGAAGGCCAGCGTTGCTCCACGCTGAAAGTTCACGTGAAGCGGCAGGGCAGTCAGCTGAATTGCCCGCTCCAGCGATACTCCGTTCTCCTGCGAAACCACAAAGCGAGCCGTTCCAGCCGGTAACGCAGAACGGCGACGGTCCTGTTGAGAGGGCTGGCACAAGCGGCGTGAGCTGTCCTCTTGATCAGCCTGGTGAGGTTGATAGGAGAGTGCCGAATCATCCGGCAGGAACAGCTGCACCAGTGCTGGATCCACATTGCGAGGGATTCCCAGCAATGGCAAACCAAGGCCGGTGGCTAGGTAGCCCTGTCCATCCGGCATTCGCACACCACCGCGATTGCTCAAGCGGGGAGCGGCACTAGATGTCTGGCCAGGTCTCTGCACCAATCCGCGGAGTACCTCTTGCTCTTCCGTATAAGCAAGTGCAAATCCAACCCATAGATCATCATCAAGATCCAGAGAGAGCGGCGATGCCTCAACCTCTTCAAATCGACTTGCATGCTGCTGACTGACGAGCACATGCGTGGCCGCACTGTTGGCATCAAGGGCCAACAAACGCAATTGCCTGAGAGCCTCATCACGGGCAAATGGAAGGATGCCCGCATCCAGCCAAGGTCGCAGTTCGGGCAACACTGCAGCACCTTCAGCAAGGGCCTCAAGGGCCGCTTCAACCGGGGCATCGCTTGGATCCTCTGGGCACTCCAGGGCCAAGAGTGGAGTACCCGGCAACCAGAGAGAATCGTGGACGACGCACCAACCCTCTGGGACTATCTGCCCCTCGATGTTCAGCAGTAAAACGCCATAGGCATCAGTCAGGTCCTTGAGAATCAGTGGACCGAAGTCCTCGTTTGCACTCCTGGCAAGGTCTCGCGATGCTTCTGGTACCCGTGAGGGTCTGGGAGATTTTGGGAGCGGTTCAACCGGGGGCTGGAGCGGCAGATTGAGCGGCTGCGATTGGTCCGAGCTATCTGGTACTGCTGGTAGCGTCGGGGGCGCCTGGGGTATCAATAGAGCAGCGTCAGCATCTCTCTGATCCCGACCAAGAAACCGAAGTGCAGAGGACTTCACCTCCCTCAGCCGAAGCGCAATCGGTAAGAGCTTGGCGATTCGAACGACCCAACTTGTGAGACCAGCCTCACCTTTCTCTTCAACAATCGCCGCTGCCTGGTCAAGTCCAGCCTCTAGATCACGGACAAGTTCTGCAACACGGGCATTCAGTTCATGCACGCGCAAGCGTGAGACGGCCTCTTCATGAAGACTCGCCTCAAGCTCTTTCAACTGGTGCTGAAGCTGAGTAATGAGAGCGCCACGACGAGCGTCGTGGCCCTTAAGAGAACTGCGAGAGCGGTTGGCCCAAACTAGTTTTGCGCGGCATTGCTGATAGAAGGCCGCCAAATCAACAGGGTCGG
Organism: uncultured Synechococcus sp.; assembly: GCA_937975655.1. Lineage (GTDB taxonomy): Bacteria > Cyanobacteriota > Cyanobacteriia > PCC-6307 > Cyanobiaceae > Vulcanococcus. The sequence continues at coordinate 2,607 of CALJTZ010000246.1, forward strand.
GATTTAGAGGGAGACCACTTAGGTCGTCCGGGTCGCTGTCAGTCGGCATGTCGTTCGTGATTCATCATGTCCCGCAAGGCCTCGATCAGCTCAGCTTTGCTAAGCGCCTCGAGCGGGGTCTGAGGTGCATCAACGCCCCTCGCCACGAGATGTTCGATCATCACCTTTTTGGTCATACGCGAATATCCGGGTATCCCGTTATCTCGGCACAGTTCTTGCAGGGAGCGTCTGGTCTGGCGCTCGTAGCTGGGCGCTCCTGTCAGCACCCGCGTGGAATTGGTCTGTCGCAGAACAGAATCCGATAGCTCATCCTCTTGAGAAATCAGCTCTCTTGTGCGCCTGAGATGCCGATCCAGTGAGCGGTAGAGACGTGCATCACTACTAGCGAGCTCACGGCTAGCAGCAAGAAACAGGTCAGCAATGGACGCCGAATCACCAGGAGAGGAATCGGTGCGTTCGGGCACTGGATCAAAGACTGCTCTCATCATGATGCCCATCAGACAGCGCTTTGGCGATTGATGCCCTTTGGTTCAGCTTGAACGCCCTCCAGCTCCGAACCAGGATCTTCAACCTGTCAATCAGAGCCTTTAAGCCGGTGCGCCGCCCCCCGTGGGCCGTCGTGATGGTTGCACTGACATCATCGGCCATCTTCTCCATCTCTCGCAGAGCCCCAAGGAGCTTCTCGTTCATTGCATGCAGCCGTACACGTGTGCCTGCCTCAAGCGCAAGATCCTGCTCGAGCCGTTCAATCTCTGCACGAATAGCACTAATCACCTCCTTTTTCTTTGCCATTCCCTCCCTCAAGACTGATCTCGCTGCATTGGCGTCCACGAGTGCCTGCCTGCACTCTGGATAGAGCTCCGGTAGCTTCTCAATCTTCGGAGCAATGGGAAAGTCCTTTGCTGAACGGAATGGCGGGAGCAACGATTGCGCGTCGCTTATCGATGGCGCGAGCTGATCGGTTGATATATCAACGTCCACACGCAGCAACAGCCTTACCTTGCATTGGCTAGAGAGCCTAGCCGCAAAGGATGCTGAGAACTGTTCCCAACTAAGCCAGACCATCCACCGACGCCCGCCAGGCGACAGATCTATGCGCTGAGTGCATAGTCAGCTCTAACGCTGTTGGGGCAACTCCTGGTTCCGACGCAGCGAATGCGGCCCGCCAATCAGGCCATCCCCAGGCCCTCTCAGCGTGCGCGGCCGCGCAAGGGCTGCGCACGCTGGCTCGCCACTGGTGATGAGACGCCGGTGGCACTGGGTTCACGGAGCGCTGTGGCCGGCCCTTGACGCTGGCCACGCCTGCGCTTGCGAACCTGCGCTTGTCCATCCGTGGCTGTTGCTTCACCATCCCGTTCCTCCCGGTCAGCCAAGGGAGCTGCTGCTGCCAAGGTCTCCCCTGAGGAGAAGCTGGTGGCCTCCCTGGTCGCCCTGCTGGAGGCCGGCACCACCCCCTGGCGGCGGGAGTGGGATGCCGCCGCCGGCGGTCACCACGTCAATCTGCTCTCGGGGCGCCGCTACCGTGGGGCCAATCCGGTGCTGCTCACCCTGGGGCTGCATCTGCGGGGTTCTGCCCTGCCCTATTGGTGCGGCTTTGCCGAGGCCAAGGCGTTGGGGATCTTTCCCCGCAAGGGCAGCAAGGCGGTGCATGTGCTGCGGCCCCAGGTGCATCAGGGTGGTGAAAGCCGGCTGGTGGAGTCGGCCGCAGTCGATGGTCGTCCCGGTAGCTCCGGAGCCGGTGGAGATAGCGATGGCCAGCCATCGGCTGCGGCCGGGCGCAGCTGGGTCAGCTACCGGCCGGTGGCGCTGTTCAATGCCGCCGATCTGGAGGGCGAGGCTCTGGAGGGGCTGATCCAGAAGCGCCGCCAGGCAGAAGGCGCCTTAATGCGTCCGGAGCCCGAACGGCTGACTGATGCAGAGGGGGTGCTCAGCAGCTGGCCGGTACAGGCGAGCTTTGCGGGGGATCGGGCCTGCTATCTGCCGGGGCCGGATCGCATCCAGCTGCCGGATCGTTCCGCCTTCCACTCAGCTGGTGCCCTCTATGCCACCTGGGCCCATGAGGCGATTCACTCCACAGGCCATAGCTCCCGGCTGGCCCGCGATCTCTCCGGCGGCATGGGTGCCGATGGCGATGGCGGCCGGGCCTATGCCCGAGAAGAGCTAGTGGCCGAGCTTGAGGCGGTGCTGCTCGGCGATCGCTTGGAGATCGGCAGTGCCATGGCCAATCACGCCGCCTATCTGGGCCACTGGGTGGAGCTACTCCAGGAGTCGCCCCGGGTGCTGCTGCAGATGCTGAGCGATGCCCGCAAGGCCGCCGATCTGGTCTGCCCGGAGAAGGGCGTGGAGTGATCCCCCTTGGGGTGCCGCGCAGGCCTCTACCGCTCCGCGGGCCTTCGGCTACATGGTGCGGGGCAGCGTCAAGGATCGGAGCCATGTCCGCGGTTGGTTGACGTTGGTGCCGCATGACGCGGCACGTCAGGCGAATGGCGCGGGTCCTTGACCCCGCCCCGCTTGGCGGTGGGGTCCTGCGCTGGTTCCGCCATGGCCACGCTTTGTCGTCCCGCTCACACCCCCTGTTCACCTGCATGCCGCCCGCCGGCTGCACTTCTCGGCCAACAGCGATGGCTTGCTGCTCTGGCTCAGCCAGGAGTGCTGGGGCCGGGGGCTGGTCCGTCTCGCGGAGCTCCTGGATGATCTGCTGATCGAACGCCAGACCGAGCAGTCAGAGCTGCCCGCAGATCCCGTACTGGATGCGCTGCTGCCCTTCTGAGGGCTTGGGGGCGTCTGCCTCCCTGCTGCGGTCCTCAGCTCGGTCAGCACCGATTAGCTGAGCCACTCCGCCAGCTTGGTGCAGCGCCGGCGGCCCAGGTGGTTTTTCACGGCCATAGCCAGGGCTTTCTTCTGGCCCACCAGCACCACCAGCTGCTTGCCACGGGTGAGGCCCGTGTACACCAGGTTGCGCTGCAGCATCGCGTAGTGCTGCGTCAGCAGCGGGATCACCACAGCCGGGTATTCGCTGCCCTGGCTCTTGTGGATCGTGCAGGCGTAGGCCGGCACCAGCGTGTCCAGCTCCCCCCAGCCGTAGATCACCGCCCGGCTGCCAGCAGCTCCGGCCTCGTTGCTGGGGAACAGCACGCTCAGTTCGCTGTTATCGGCATCGATGGCATCGATCGTGCCCACATCGCCGTTGAACACCTCCTTCTCGTAGTCGTTGGCGATCTGCATCACCTTGTCGCCGGGGGCAAAGCGCCAGCCGAAACGCTCCACCTGCTCGGCCGGATCGGGATTAAGCAGCTGCTGCAGCTCAATGTTCAAGGAACGGGAACCGCAGCCGCCGCGAGCCATCGGGCAGAGCACCTGCACCTGGGCGATCGGATCGAGGCCAAAGCGGGCTGGGATGCGCTCGCCCACCACCTTGAGGATCAGGGCCACAGCCTGCTCGGGCGTCTCGGCCGGCAAGAAATAGAAATCGCTGCTGGTGCCATCGGCCGGAGCGCGCAAGTCAGGGATCGTTCCGCTGTTGATGGCGTGGGCGGTGGTGATGATCCGGCTGGAAGCCGCCTGCCGGAACACCTCGGTGAGCCGCGTCACCGGCACCGCGCTGCTGGCGATCACATCCGCCAACACCTGCCCCGGACCCACCGACGGCAGCTGGTCCACATCCCCCACCAGCAACAGCGCTGCCCCGTCTGGCAGGGCCGCCAGCAGGGAGGCCATCAGCGCCACATCCACCATTGAGGTCTCATCCACCACGAGCAGGTCGCACTCCAGCGGCAGCTCGCTGTTGCGGCGAAACCCATAGGCAGCGGGATCGAACTCCAGCAGCCGATGGATGGTCTTGGCCTCGAGCCCGGTGGTTTCGCCCATCCGCTTAGCCGCCCGGCCGGTGGGGGCGCAGAGCTGGATGCGCAGCCGCTTGGCCGCCAGGATTTGCAGGATGGCGTTGATCAAGGTGGTCTTGCCCACCCCCGGCCCGCCGGTGATCACCAGCACCTTGCTGGCCAGGGCCTGCTCCACCGCACTCTTTTGGCTGGCTGCCAGCTGCAGGCCCAGGCGCTGCTCCACCCAGCCGATCGCCCGCTGCCCATCGATCACACCCCAGGGCGGTGCACCCTGCGCCTGCTCCAGCAACGCCTCTGCAATACGTCGCTCATCGCGATGCAAATGGCTTAGGAAGATCGCCGGCTCGCCCGCCAGGCTGTCGGCCACCACCGCGCCTTCTGCCAGCTCCAGATCCAGTGCCGCCTGGATCTGCTCCGGTTCCAGGGGCACGCGCCGTGTAGCACCGGTTTCATCAGGGCTCTCCACCGCCAGCAGCTCGCCCGCCAGCTTGAGCAGCTCTCCTGCAGGCAAGCCGCAATGGCCCTCACCACTGGCTTCCAGCAGGGCGTAGTTGATGCCTGCCCGCAGTCGAATGGTGGCGGTGGGCTCAATCCCCAAGCGGGCAGCGATCGCATCGGCAGTACGGAAGCCGATGCCACGGATGTCGCGGGCCAGGCGGTAGGGGTTCTCCGCCATCACCTGCACGGCGTCATTGCCATACGTCTTGAAGATCCGCACCGCCCGGGCGGTGCCCACCCCATGGCTGTGCAGGAACACCATGATTTCGCGCACCACCTTCTGATCCGCCCAGGCCTGGGCGATGCGGCCAGCGCGCACCTTGCCAATGCCGGGCACCTCCCGCAGGCGCTCCGGCGCCTGCTCGATCACCTCGAACACCTCAGCCCCAAAGGCGGCGACCAGCTTGCTGGCATAGATCGGGCCAATGCCGCGGATCATCCCGGAGCCCAAGTACTTCTCGATCCCCTCGGCGGAGGTGGGCGGAGAGGAGCGCAGGAAGGCGGCCTTGAACTGCTGGCCGTGCTCCCTGTCATTCACCCAGGTGCCCGACACCGTCACCCACTCACCGGCGCTGATCTCAGCGGCATGCCCCACCACCGTCACCAGCTCGCGGTGACCGCGAGCCTTAATGCGGAGCACGCAGAACCCATTGCTGGAGTTGTGGAAGGTGACGCGCTCGATCGAGCCCGCCAGTACCTCGCTGGGCTGCTCGTTGCCGCCGTTCGGCTGGCCGCTGCTGCTGTGCTGCCTGCGCTCAGCCGGGCTGGCCATCACCGGGCGTGGGCATCACGAAACGATATGACTCTGCAGCAACAGTCTGGGCAGTGCGTGAAAGCTCAAAAGAGAGCACGGCTTCCACGGGACGTGCTCCGGATTGGCTGTAAGGGCTGCGGCTCTGTCTTCTGAAGGGAAGTGGACCGCCAGAAAGCCGGCGCACACCCACCGCATCCCTCGGCCAGTCCCCAGCTCTCAGCCGTTCTGCCCTGCGTGCCCGTGATGCTCTGGTGCTGGAGCACCTGCCCCTGGCTATAGCGGAACGCTTCCGCGGAGCGGTTGCCATTGCCTCAGCAGCTGCCCGGCGCCTGTTCCCGCTGGTGGAGCGGGAGGATCTGATCCAGGTGGCCCGGGAGGCCCTGCTTGCCTCGGTAACCCGCTGCCGCAGTGGTGAACCCGCTAAGCCCTATCTGCGTCCAGCCGCTCCGCCCAGCAGCCAAGGCCAACAGCCTGTACGCGCTCAACACGCGGTCAGACGGCTACGCGCAGCCCTCCTCATGGTCCGGGCGGCCTCAAGGGCTGCGCGAGTCAGCCGGACTGGTGCATTGGCTCCGCTGCGCTCCGCTGATTCAGGCGGGGCTGCCCCTTGACCCCGCCCGGCCTGCTTCGGGGTCTTCGCTGCGCCTGCCATGGCCACCGCATCCCGGATCCATGCCTTCCAGCTCCTCAGCTCCCGCACTCTCGAGCTCCTCAGCCAGGAGGCCTCTGCCCACATCCCCACGCCCCTGGAGCGCCTTGAGCGGCTCTGTGCCGATGTACTCGTTGAGCGCCAACTGGCAACTGCGCCCTCCGTGCCGATCTGGTGCCCCGAGTGCGAACTGCCCTTCTGAGGGCTGAGGCCCTTGTGCCCCGGCTGCGGCCGGGGCTCTCTTGATGCCAGCAGCCATCTGCTCGCGGGATTCCTCCCACCCAACAACGAACGTTCCGTTGTTTGATCGCTGCGCGCCTCTACCTCGCTGAGCACACCTGTCGGCGTGAGCCAAAGCCTTGAAACTCCGGCTGCGCCCCCACCAGTGGCTTGCTCCGGGCCTCTCCAGTCTGAGGCCCTCCTTGGGTCGGGCCTCCGCTGGGATCGGTCCCATCGCTGCGCCGCACCTGGCGCCGATTGTCAT
>CALJTZ010000247.1 GCA_937975655.1 uncultured Synechococcus sp.
AGCTGGCGGCGGGCCTCTGCCGGAAGCTGCTCCATCTCCAGGGGTTGCCGCTGGGCCAGCGTGTGGCGCCACTGCATCTGATGGCGCTGGCGCAGCACGTCGCCATGGCGCTCACGCCGCAGGTTGCGCAGATCCTGGAGGCTGCGGGGCTGGACGCTGCCCTGCTTGCAGCGGAACAGATCCTGGTGCTGGAGCAGCAGCCAGGTGGAAGCCAGGGCCAGCGGTTCCGCCCGGGCCACGAGCAGCTCGGTGAGCGAGGCCAGGCTCAACCATCTCTGGTCGCCATCCAGCAACAACCAGGCCGCTGCCAGGTCGCGCCGCGATGGACTGGCAGTGTTCAGGGCTGCCTGGGTGAAATTCCAAGGGACTTCAGCGATCGAGGCTGCGGGATCGCCGTTGCTATTGGAGTAGCCACTGATCAGCTCAAGCTCGCGGAGCGCCCAGCGCTCCGTCTTGGCCTGGAAGCCGACAGAAAGGGAAGCTTTGGACCCCTGGATCGAGGTGATCAGGGCAAGACATGGCCCGGAACGGGCCTGAACGCCAACCAGATCACCAGGATTCAAGGGTCTTCAGGAGGGGATCAGCCCTCGGGGTTCACGAAGGGAAGCAGAGCCACGATGCGGGCGCGCTTCACGGCATTGGTGAGGTCGCGCTGCTGCTTGGCGGTAAGGCCCGTCAGACGGCGGGGCAGGATCTTGCCGCGCTCGGTGATGAACTTTTTCAGCAGATCGACGTCTTTGTAATCGATCGGATCGCCGGGCTTGATCGGCGACAGGCGCTTCTTGAAGAAGGAACTACTCATGACTGAACGGATGGGGTTGGGTGCAGAAGGCTCAGATCACACGGGAGAGATCACTTGATCTCTTTGTGGACTGTCGACTTGTTGCAGTGGGGGCAGAACTTCTTGAGCTCAATCCGTTCAGTGGTGTTGCGGCGGTTCTTCTCTGTCGTGTAACGGGACACGCCAGGAGACCGCTTGGCGGGGTTGGACCGGCATTCGGTGCACTCGAGAGTGATCACGATCCGGACGCCCTTGTTCTTAGCCATAAAGGACGTTGCGCCGCTGATGCGATGCGAGTTGACAGTGACTAACGATACCTCCTCGGCTTCCCCTGCCTGGGCCGGGGTCGATCATTAGAGTCTCCCTTCCTCTGTCGATCGGGCAATGCGGGTCTCGCTCCAATGGCTTCGGGAGCTGGTGGCCTGTGATCTGCCCCCGGCCGCACTGGCTGAACGCCTGTCGGTGGCCGGCTTTGAAGTGGAGGAAATCGACGATCTTGCCGCCCGGGCAGCCGGCGTGGTGGTGGGCTTCGTGGAGGCCCGAGAGCCGCATCCCAACGCCGATAAGTTGAGCGTCTGCCGCGTAGCCGTGGGTGCTGCAGAGCCCCTGCAGATTGTCTGCGGAGCCAGCAACGTGCGCGCCGGTATCCATGTGGCTGTGGCCACCGTGGGGGCCTATTTGCCAGCGGTGAACCTCACGATCAAGCCAGCCGAGCTGCGGGGTGTGGCCAGCAGCGGCATGATCTGTTCCCTCTCCGAGCTGGGCCTGGCCGACAGCTCGGAAGGCATCGTGATCCTCGATGAGGTGCTGGAGCAGAGTCCTGCTGTGGGCAGCGCCGTGGGCCCCCTGTTTGGCCTCGATGATCAGGTGTTGGAGCTGGCCATCACCGCCAACCGACCCGATGGGTTGTCCATGCAGGGCATCGCCAGGGAGGTGGCAGCCCTCACCGCGGCACCCCTGACCCTGAGCCCTCCCGCCCCCGCGATCGCCGCGGAGCCTCTGCCCATCGGTCCAGCGGATCAGAACACCATCGAAGAGGGCGGCCTGTTCAGCCTCACAGCCCTCACGGGTCTTCGGGTCGCTCCGTCGCCCCGATGGCTGCAGACTCGCCTGGAGCGGGCGGGCTTGCGACCCATCAACAATGTGGTGGACATCACCAATCTGGTGATGCTGGAACTGGGTCAGCCCCTGCATGCCTTTGATCGCGATCGTCTGGCCGCGCTCAGCGCTGGCACTGCCGACCCGCAAGTGATCGGCCTGCGCCCGGCCCATGCCGACGAGGCCTTTGCTGCGCTCGATGGCAGTAGCCATCACCTTGATGCTGACGCCCTGGTGGTGACCTACGCCGACGTGCCGGTGGCCCTGGCGGGTGTGATGGGCGGGGCCAACACAGCCGTGCAGGACAGCAGCACCAACATCTGGCTGGAGGCGGCGATGTTTGCCCCCCAGGCCGTGCGGCGCAGCGCCCGCAGCGTTGGTCTGCGCACCGATGCGAGCAGTCGTTTTGAAAAGGGCCTGCCCCGGGAGATGACCCTCCTGGCTGCCGACCGGGCCGTGGCCTTGTTGCAGGAGATCTGTGGCGCCCAGTGTGAGGGGCGCTGGCTGCATCAGCGCAGGGAACCCAGCCGGCCGCCGGTGGACCTGAACCGTGACGCCCTTCACAACCTGCTGGGACCGGTGGATCTCGGGGACTCCTACGGAGATCTGCCCGATGCGGACATCGAGCAGATCCTCACCTCCCTGGGCTGCGTGCTGCAGGACCACGCGGAGGGTTGGAGCGTGGAGGTGCCCCCCTCGCGGGCGATGGACCTGCAACGGGAGGTGGATCTGATCGAGGAAGTGGCGCGCCTGGTGGGTTACGACCGCTTCGCCTGCCACTTGCCTGACCCCATTGCCCCCGGTGGGTTGAACGCCAGCCAGCAGGCCGAACGACGCCTGCGCCAGGCCCTGGTCCAGGCAGGACTGCAGGAAACCTGCAGCTTGTCTCTGGGCCCCGCCCAATCCCAACTGCCTCCCGCCGGCGATCTGCCGAGCCAACGGCTGCCCCTGGCGAACCCCTTGCTGGCTGACTACGGCCACCTACGCGACAACCTGCTGGAGGATCTGTTGCTGGCGGCCCAGCGCAACCTGCAGGCCGGGCGTTCCGGGTTCTGGGCCTTTGAGATCGGCCACGTGTTCCGGCCAGACGTCCAGAAGGAGCGCCAGAGCTTCCAGCTGGCCGGTGTGATCTGTGGTGCCCGTCAGGCCGAGCTGTGGAGCAACAGCGGCAAACCCCAGGCCCCCGACTATTTCCAGGCCCGTGGTTTGCTGCAGCGCGCCCTGGGGGCCCTATCCCTGCCCACCGAAGACCGCCCGCTCAGCCACCATGCCTGGCTGCATCCCGGTCGTGCCGCCCAGGTGGTGGTGGAGGGGCGGCCCGCTGGCTGGTTTGGCCAACTGCATCCAGAACAGGCGGAAGCGTTCGATCTGCCGCCCAACACCTACGGGTTCCAGCTGGATCTGCCGTTGCTGCTGCTGGCCGCCACCCGCAGCAACCGCTGGCAGCCCCGCTTTGCGGCCTACGCCACAGTTCCCGCATCCGAACGGGATCTGGCCCTGGTGGTGCCGAGCAGCACCGCGAGCCACCAGCTGCTGAACGCCATCCGCAAAGCCGGTAAACCCCTGCTGGAGCAAGCGGAACTGGTGGATCGCTACGAGGGGGATCAGGTGGGGGCCGGCTGTTGCAGCCAGGCCTTCCGGTTGCGCTACCGCGATGCCAAGCGCACCCTCACCGACAGTGAAGTTGATGCAGCCCACCAGGCGATTCGGATGGCCCTGGAGAAGCAGTTCGGCGCGCAATTGCGCGCCTGATCCTCAGCTGCGCTCCAGCAGGGCCACGGTTTCCACATGGCTGGTCTGAGGGAAGAAATCCACCGGCTGCACCCGGGTGAGCTGGTAGCGGTTGTCTTGGCACAACAGCCCCAGATCCCTGGCCAGGGTGGCGGGGTTGCAGCTGATGTAGGCGATCCGGGAGGGGAGGGTGGTCACGATTGCGTCGATGGCTTGGTCGCTGAGACCCTTGCGGGGTGGGTCGAGCAACAGGCCATCAGCGGCCTGCAGCCGACTCGCCAGCACTGACGCCACATCGGCCTCTTCGAAGAGGGCCCGCTCAAGGCCATTGCGGGCGGCATTCGAGCGCGCCTGCTCGACAGAGCCGCCGTGCACCTCGAGGCCCAGCACCTGGGCACCGGCTGCCGCAAGGGGCAGGCTGAAGGTACCGATGCCGCAGTAGGCGTCCACGATGGTGCGGCCGGTCAGGGGAGCCAGACCCTCCTGCAGCAGGGGCACCACCCGTTCCGCCTGCAGGGTGTTCACCTGAAAGAACGTGTCGGCGGCGATGCGCAGGGCCTGGCCGGCAAAGCGTTCCTGCAGCCAGGGCCGCCCGCAGATCGTCTCGGTGACAGGCCCCATCACGGTGTTGGACGCCTTGGGTTGAAGGTTGAGACAGACGCCCACCACCTCTGGCCAGCGTTGCTGCCACTGCTGGGCGAGCTCGGTGAGACCAGGCAGCACGCCATGGCTGCTCACCAGGGTGATCAACACCTCGCCGGTGTGCTGACCCACGCGCAGGGCCAGATGGCGCAGACCCCCCTCGCCACTGAGATTGACATCCACGGGCCAACCGCTGGCCTCCAGATCCGCCTTGATCGGTGCCACCAGGGCGTCGATGCGCGGATCCAGCACCGGACAGCGGGACATGTTCACGATCTTGTGACTACCCCGCCGGTAGTAGCCAGCGCGCAGCACGCCGGTCTCAGTCCGCTCGAGCGGGATCAGGGCGCGATTGCGGTAGCCCAGGCCATCGGCGGCAGGCCAAATGGGATCCACCGCCACCTCCAGGTGGCCGATGCGGCGCAGGGCTTGCACCACGAGATCGTGCTTCCAGCTGGCCTGAGCCGTAGCAGTGGCGTGTTGCAGAGTGCAGCCACCACAGCGGTCAGCCAGGATGCAGGGAGGCTTCTGGCGGTCGGGGCTGCTGCGCTCCACCCCCACCAGATCGGCCTCGAGATGCCGCTTGGCCAGCCGGCGCACGCGCACATACACCCGTTCGCCCGGCAGGGCTCCGGGTATGAACACAGCCATGCCCTGCCAGCGGCCCACTCCCTGGCCGTCATGGCCGATGCCATCGATCTCCAGCTCCAGCTTCTCGCCAATGGCAGCGGGGTGTTGGGCCATCAGCACAGTGCCTGTCGCGCAACCCTGACCCTATCGGTGCGTAAACACCTGCGCCGCCGGAGCCGGCTCAGAGCCCAGTTCTGGATAAAGTGGACGGGCGCAAGGTGGTTTCGATGAGCGTCGTTCGGGATCTGATCCTCCAGGCAGACGATCAACTGCGCTATCCCACCGGCGGCGAACTGCGCTCGATGGTGGACTTCCTCTCGGCAGGCACCAGCCGCTTAACCGTGGTTCGGGTTCTCACCGAGAACGAGAAAAAGATTGTGGACGAGGCGGCCCGCCAGCTGTTCAGCCGCAAGCCTGAATATGTGGCCCCGGGCGGCAATGCCTATGGCCAGAAGCAACGGGCGCAGTGCCTGCGTGATTTCAGCTGGTACCTACGGCTGGTCACCTACGGCGTCCTGGCCGGCAGCACCGAGATGATCCAGAAGATCGGACTGGAAGGTGCCCGTGAGATGTACAACAGCCTCGGTGTGCCGATGGCCGGCATGGTCGAGTCGATGCGCTGTATCAAAGAGGCGTCCCTGGTGCTGCTGAACAATGACGATGCTGCTGTTGCAGCTCCCTACTTTGATTTCCTGATTCAAGGCATGCAGACCCCCACCTGAGTCAGCAAGCCAGCCTCCAGAAGATTGAGCCGGCCCATCAGCCGGCTTTTTTGTGGCCCGGCGGGGCGGTCTCAACCAGGTCTTGAAAGAGCCGAGTTGGACTCTTAAAAGGACTTGGCAAGAGTCTCGACTGAGACTACCGGACTCACTGGGGCGCTGGCCCTGGCTGGCCGTATGGCGCCCAGGCATGCCGACCAGTGCAGCGGCATCCAGCCCCGCCAAGGCGTGTCTCTTAGCGAGACCCTCTATGCGACTTGGCCGAGACTCATTGAACTGGCCTGCAATGCGCGCACAAGCGGCGAGACTCTGCGGCGACGCCGAGAGACAGCATCGTGTTCGCGCGCAGGATGTTGGACGCAGGACGGGACTTGGCTGGGGTCTTGGCTGCGACCTTCGGGAATCGTGTATTTGGGTCGATGTGAGCCCGAGCGCTGATGCCCGAACCAACGCCGTGCAAGGGCGCCCCAATCACGCCCGTGAGGTCGGAACCCTCCTGCGTACCTGTGTCTACAGCAGGTACGCGACATAGCAAACCATTGGAAATACTTGGCTCTCAGCCGTGGCCAAGCTGCTGGCCAGCAGCGATGACGGTCCCTGGACAGGAGCGCAACCATGACATCAGTCCAAATCGATTCAGGGCTTCCCCCATAACGCCTCGCGCGACCAGCGCATGGTTAACGGTTCGCGCAAATGAAATCCACGCTTTTTGGGACTTTGCTGCTGGCTACGGCCAGCCGTGATCGAGCCGTCGACACGAGCCACCACAAGGACCGCACGTCCTATCTAAGACACTGAAAAAGTCCCGCTCCGAGTCGCATTCGAGATGGATGGTTAGGCGGCTCGGCGGTAGCGCTCCTTCAGAAATTGGTAGGCCTCGTTGAGTCGGCGCATGGCGTCAGCGGAGCCTCCAGCATCGGGATGGTGAGACTGGGCCTGTTCGCGGTAGGCCTCGCGGATGTCCTGCAGGGAATAGGGCCGGTCAGCCACCGTTGGCAGCTCCAGCAGTTTGAGGGCGCCATGCACGGTCATGGCCTGATCAATCGCCTGGAAGGACGTGCCCCGTTTCTGACGACTACGGGCCCGCTGCACGAAGCGGGTGATCAAGGTGGGAACCCGCACGGCCAGGGTGTCGGCGCTGAAGGGATCCTCGAGGATGCCGGCGGCAACGATCACGCGCTCAAACGTCGCCTCTCCATCAGACCAGTCAGGAGCAAACGAGCGCATTACCTGCTGGGTGAGGCTCCAAGTGAACGGTCGCCCGTCGCTCTGGTCGGACTGGGGCCAGATGTCCTTGGCGAGCCAGACCATCGAGGCCTCCAGAACAGGCGCCGCAGGGGGCTGGCCGTACACATCCAGCCAGTGCTGCTGGGCGGCACTGAGGGCATCATTGAGCCGCTCGCCGCTGATCAGGGCCAGCCCCCGTTCCTGCTCCTGGGCGGCTGGGCGTGGATGCAGGCTGCGCCTGAGTTGACTGGACTGTCGCCGCACAAATCCCGGCAGCTGGATACCCGATCCGGAGGCGTCACGCCGCTGCGGGATCGATGGCTCACTGCTCTCAGTCAAGACCCGTTCCTGGTCTGATAATGAGACCAGGTCGGAATGGATGAGCACAATTGCGGTGGTCTCGTTCAGTTCGCCGGCGGCTGAGCTGAGCGGAGGGGTTGGCAGATCGGTTGGCGTCGAAGCCAGGTCTGCAGAGGTTGGCGACTCCTGGGCCAGATCCACCGGCTCCTGTTCGTCGTCGGCCTCGTCCTGGCCGAGAACCTCGCAGAGCAAGCGCTCCACAATCTGCCCCCGGCTGCGCAGACCCCACTCCGATTTGAGCTGATCGATGGAGGCAATCAGCGCCTTGCTGAGGTCGAGGGTGACCCGCTTGCTATCGGATTCCCGTTGACCCACGCGCCGACGCTGACCCCGCTGAGACTATCGGCCCATCAGGCTGTTCATGTAGTGCTGCTGGGCGTCCACGGCCTGTTGATACCGGTCCAACAGGGCCTGGGACATCCGCTCCGGAGAGGGGAAGCCAGCACCAGGTGGGGGCAACTGCGAGCTGTTGACTGGTGGAATCGGGGGGAGGGCATCGAGCCAGCCCGGGGCCACCGCTGGCGGCCGGGGTGAAGGCACAGGGATCGCTGCAGAGGGCTGGGGTGGGACAGCGAGACCCGGAGGGGCAGGAGGCGGCGTGCGTTGTTGGACCGCTTGCGATTCGGCTGCAGCCTTGGCGATCAAGATCTGTCGCTCCCGCACCTGGGCAAGCTGCCGATCCGGCACCACACTGAGCAGGTGCCCTGGAGTCGCGTCCGCGGGATACACCAGACTCACCTTGACCGGATTGTTCTGACCCGGCTTGAGGTTCAGGGAGGCCAGGGAGAGGCTCTCTCCGGATTTCATGCCCACGTGCACCTCTTGGTAGCCCTCGTCGCTGGCGATGCCGATCGAGCCCCGAAAAGCGGTGAAGGTCCGTCCGTTGGGGGTGGGGTGGCTCAACACCAGCTGGTGAGGGCCGGTCCCGGAGAGATTGAAGGTGACGTCGAAGCGCACTCCGTAGGTGCCCACGTTGTTGAGGGATGAATCGAGCATGCGACTGGCCAGCTGGTTCACCTGCAGCTCTCCCGTGCCGAAGTTGTGCCGGTTCGTGCTGGTTAGGGGTACATGCAGTGCACCCTGGCTGAAGTCGTGGTTGAGGGTGGCTTGGTAGGTATCACCGAGAGCCACACCGGCCACCCTGGAGAAAACAGTGCCGTTCTGGATCTGACCCACCCGGTTCAGGTAGATCCGGCCAGGCGCCAACTGACCGCGATCCATCACCGCCATGATGTCCTGGTCGCTCTTGGGATCTTCAGCGGCTACGACAGCCATCTGAAAGGGGCCATCGCTGCTCCCCTTCAACAACCCATTGGCGATGCCCCGGGCTGGCAACTGCGTGCTGAACAACACGGTGCGGCTGCGGGGTGGAATGGTGATGGTGTCGGAGAGCTTGTAGTCGAGCTTGCCCCGCAACATCTGGACGGCCGTGGCATCACCGGGCCCGGTGTTCCACGGTCTCGCACCCAGAGGCTTCACGCCCATCAGGTAATTGGGCAGATAGGGAGCTTCAAAGCTGTTGCGCACCGCTCCCTGCTGGAAGCGGATGTGCACAGGTCGATCGCCGGGGTTGATCAGGATCGTGGCCAGGGTCAGCTGGCCCCTCGGGCCACTGCCGCGTCCCATGCGACTGCGGTCTTCCGGGTAGTACTTGTGATGCACATGCAACCCGAACTCACCGTTGAAGGTGTACGTGGCGTTGGCCAGGGGTTGGTTGGTCTCTGCCGCCAGGGCCGAGCCCGGCGTGGTGCTGACCAGGATCCCCGGCCCGTGCACCTCCTCGGGTTGGTTTGAATGCAGCACCGGCACGTTGTTGAAGCTGCCCTTGAGCGGGCGGGCTGTCTGTCCGGCCATCAGGGCGACGTAGGCGCGCGCCGGAACGCCCGCCAGAATCACCCCACCCACCAACGCGAGCATCAAGGGCCTCATCAGACCTGTGGGACCAACTGCTCTCAAGATGCGAATGAAATCGTGATGTGGTGGGATCAGGTTGGAATTGCTTCAGCTCCTGATGGTCGTCGTGGCGGCTATAGGGAGGCTGGATCCTGAGGGTCAAAGGTGGTCATGGAGTCAGGCCATGGGAGGCCTTGGACCGATGGGCACCATCGCGGCCAGGAGAGTCTGGCCGCTAGAACAGCAACTTGCTGACATTTTCCCATGCTCCCGCCGTTCTTTTGCTGTGGAGAGGGCGGAACCGCTGAGCAGTTCCGCCGCCGTCACCAGGAGCGCAAGCTGCAGACCCTCACCTTTTGGCGCGACAGCCTCGAGCGCCAGCTGGCTGCCATCAACGCCGCCATCAGCACGCTGCAGAAGCAGATGGGGGAGACAGCAGAGTCCTGAGTTCCGCCAGGCCCCGATGCAGGTGGCGATGCACGGTGCTGGGGCTCACCTGCCAGCGCCCCGCCACCTGACGCAGGCTGTGCCCCCCCATCACCACCTCCTGAACGGCCCGGCGTGCCTGCTGATCCAGGCGCTTGACGGCCTGCAGAAGCTCCTCGTACTGCCGTTCACGACCGAAGGGTGTGCCTGGGGCGGCCAGGTCTGAAGCCTCGTCCAGGGGCACCATCCGAGTCCTCGGCATCTGGAGCTGCTGCTGCCAGCGCTGCAGGCTGAGGCCACAGGCAGCCATCAGCTCGTTGTCCATCGGCTCGCGGCCCAGCTCGATCACCAGCCTCTGGCGCTGCTGGCTCAACTGATGGGTCAACTCCTGCTGGCGCCTCGGCTGGCGGATCGCCGGCGCCAGATCCCGCAGGTAGTGCAGGATCGCACCGCGGATGTGGGGCCGGGCAAACACGGCGAAGGGTACCTGCTCGTCACTGCGGAAGCGCTCGGCGGCTCGGATCAGGCCCAGCAGTCCCACCTGAGTGAGATCCTCCCTGGATTCAGGGCAGACCTGGGCGTAGTGGCGGGCGATGGGTTGGACGAGGTGGAGATAGGTCTCGATGCGGGCATTGCGCCGTTGGATCGTGGACTGACTGGACGCCATAACGGTGGACGACAGAGAGATGTAGAGCGGGAACCGTGAACCGACTCCCTTCACCACAAAGCCACCCTCTGGATCATCCCCGCATCCGTGAAATCACCGAACGTCTGCCGCCACCGCCCTCAGGAGCGCCAGGGGCCCATGTCGCTCCAGCCAGTCCTGGTCTGAGTGTTCTGTGAGCAACAGGGAGCCGGCGAAGCCCAGGGCGTTGATACTGAAACCAGCCCAGTGCTCACGCGTCCGCCGCACGGTCATGAACCACTGGTCATCGAAGAGCAGGTTGTAGGGCTGCCGAGGAGCGGTGTCCTGCTGCGGAGTTCCAAGCTCAAGCGCGTCGCTGTGGCGGCGATAGAGGCTCGCCAATTCCTCGGCCGCAGCATCCATGGCACTGCTGGCCTGCAGGCGCGGGCTGAGGCAGTAGCTCCATGGCCAGGGGGGCTGCTCGCCCCGCAGCTGGGCCTGGATGCTGGGGGCCAGCGGACAGCTCAGAGCACCGCTGCTGCGGGGCAGCAATTGCAGGTGGCGATGGGGCTGACTGGCCCCAGCCGCAGCACAGCTGTTGAAGA
>CALJTZ010000248.1 GCA_937975655.1 uncultured Synechococcus sp.
GACCATGACGACCTCACACCCACTTGTCAGCTGAACAACCTGGTGGGACTACACACTTAACCCGCCAGGGCTCCTGCCAGGCTGCGCAGGGTACCCAGCAAGGTGAGTTGGTTTGGTTGTTCTGCCGATCGGAAGGTCCCTGTGAAGGCATAGCCCACCAGGTTGCGCCGGGTGGCCAGGGGTAGATCAGCGAACTGCATCACGAGATCCCCCGTGGATCCTCGCCAGGCGCGGGCCACGGGCAGTTCCAGGCCATTGGCCAGGTGCAGGGCCCAGTGCTGCCCTGGGAGTTCCAGATCATGGGGGGCACAGCGCAGGCGGGCGCCACTCAGGGAAAGATCCAGCAGCTCGCCGCTAATCCGCTCGCCAGTGATGGCCAGCAGCTCGGCAGGCTGATGGATTCGCATGCGGTGTTCCTGCCGTGGCTGGGGGCGCTCCAGGGAGAGCAGCACACAGATCACGAGCAGTGTGGTGTTGAACAGGCACCAGATCAGCCCGTACACCAGCAAGCCAGCTGAGCTGCTCCGACTGCTTTCCCCGAAGGAGAGCAGGATTTCAAACAGGATCGCCACATTGAAGGTGAGTAGCACCGCTGCAGGGATCAGGGTCTGGCGGTAGCTTCCCCGCTGTCTGGTTAAGGCCTCGTTGCCCTTGGGCGTTACCTTGAATGCCTGGCCAAAGGGTTTCACGAGGGCCGAAAGAATCTCCGGTGCCAGCTCAAAGGCAGCAAATAAGTTCACCGCCTCGCTGAACACGGGTAGGTAGTAGCGTTCCGCTAGCACCAGCAGGCCAACCATCACGCTGAGCAGAAACGGCAGTTGAAAACTCAGGAGCTGGGCGGCTTCTGCATCGGGTAAGGGGGCCAGGCCTGTGAAAAAGAACAGGATCGGAAGGCATTGAAAGAAGAGTCTTGAGCTGTATTGTGTAATCCAGGAGTAAGGGAAGAAAAAGAGCCGCTGCAGCGGCGTGAGCCCCCGTTGGCGCAGCATTAACCAGGCCACCTGAATGCCACCGCGCCCCCAGCGTCGACGCTGAACAAAAAAGGAGCTCAGGGATTCCGCGGCCAGTCCAATCGAGAGGGGTTCGGCCAGATAGAGCGTCCGCCAGCCCAGTCGGCAGAAATTCACCGTGAGCAGGATGTCTTCGGTGATCGACGTCGTGGGGAACCCCTGGCTGTAATCGAGCGCTGCCCGGCGATGGATGGAGCAGGATCCACAGCAGAAGGCCACGCCAAGGGAATCTCGGCCGCGAGCGATCACGCGAAAAAAGAACGATTGCTCATCGCTCCAGCTCTGGCTCAGGCCGAGGTTGTGTTGCAGGGCATCGGGGTTCAGGAAGTTCTGGGGTGTCTGAACCGTTCCCACCCGAGGATCATCGAAGAACCCCACCAGGCGCCACAGGCAGTGGCGGTAGGCGATGAAGTCGGCATCGAAGAGCATCACCAGATCGCCGGTGCAGTGCTGCAAGGCGTGGTTGATGTTGCCCGCCTTGGCACCGTCGTGCTTCTCCCGGGCCAGATAGCGCACACCGGCTTCCTGGCAGAACTCGCGCAGCCAGTTGCGGTTGCCGTCGTCCAACACCCAGACCACAACCCGTGGGTAGTCGATCAGGCTGGCGCCGAGGATGGCTTTCTCCACCACTTCGGGCCCCTCGTTGTAGGTGGTGATCAGCACATCCACCGCCGGCAGTGCTTCGGCCCCGTGTTGTTCGAACCGTTGCCGCACAACGGCCTCTGCTTGATCCGCCTGGGGGCTGCGATGGCTGAGCCAGGTGATGGTGGCGAGAAACAGTCCCACCTCCACGATCACCGCCAGCTCCACCAGCAACACCAGCAGCCACCACCAGCCCTCGCCGGTGTTCAGGGCGTCCTGCCACGGGAAGTTGGTGAGACGCCAGTGCAGGTACCGCAAAGCCAGCACGGCGATCACGGCCACCAGCAGCACCCGACGTTCATTGCTGCGCGGCAGGAGGAGCGTGATCGCCACCTGGATCGCTACCGCCAGCAGGCACACCTCCCAGGCCATGGTTCAGAGGTCCACCTGAACCCGTTCCCCGATTCGGCACTCCCGGGCGCTGGCCTCGGGAGGCAGGCTGATCTGAGCGCGCATGCGATCGGCGCCGGTGGCACGGAAGCGGGCCGCTCCGCTGTTGTCGATCCCACCCAGACCTTGTTGCTCGCCCCTGAGGCTCACCACGGTGCCCTCCACGGCACCCTCTCTGCCTGGCCAGCGCACCTGAACCCGTTCACCCAGCCTGATCCGCCTCACCTTGCTGGCATCGAACAGGGCCTCCACCCGCAGTTTCTGGCAGTTCACCACCGTGAGCAGGGTGGCGCCCACGCTCACCTCCTCTCCCAGGGCCACGCGGTTGTTCACCACCATGCCGGCAAAGCTGGGTTGAAAGCGGAAGGCGGCCCGTTGGCGGCCACTGCTGAGCTGGGTTCGCAGCCGTTGCCTGCGGGCTATGAGTTCTTGCCGTCGGCTGCCGAGCCTGCCGATCTCCAGCTCCAGGATCTCCAGGCGCCGGGCTGATCTGGGCAACTGATCGCTGCCCCGGGCCTGCTGGGAGCGGGCATCGGCCAGCTCGGCCCTGAGGTCGTTGGTGAGGCGCTGCTGGGAGGCCACCCGCTGGTTGAAGCTGTTGGCATTGGCTTCGCTGCCGGCCAGGGTGTCGGCATCCATGGCCCCCAGGCGCACCAGTTCGCGGTAGCGCGCCGCCTGCTGGGCGTAGCGCTGCTGCTGCCCCTGAAGATCTAAGAGTTCCCGCTCAGCCCGCTCCAGATCGCTGCTGGATCGCGACAGATTCGCGGCAATCAGCTGGTTCTGTTCGGCGCGGAGGGCGGAGAGTTCCGCCTCCAGTTGGTTCAGTTCCAGCTGAACGGTTTCCTGGCGGGCGGCATCTTGCCGGCTGGCCTGCACCTCCAGCAGCAGGGCCCCCGCCTGGAACAGGCTGCCGGAACCGGCCTGGTTGCTCACCACGCGGCCCTGGATCGGACTGGTGACGGCAATCACATCCCCGCTCACGTAGGCCTCCATGGCCTGTCGCCGGGTGGCTA
The DNA here is from genome assembly GCA_937975655.1 of uncultured Synechococcus sp. Classification (GTDB taxonomy): domain Bacteria; phylum Cyanobacteriota; class Cyanobacteriia; order PCC-6307; family Cyanobiaceae; genus Vulcanococcus. Next base: position 3,056 of record CALJTZ010000248.1, read on the forward strand.
TCACCAGGCCTACGGTGCCCACCAGGGCGAGAAGTCCAAGGCCAGCCAGTCGGCGCCAGGGTTGTCGTGGCGATGGCAGCAGCGTCGGCATGGGGCTGGTGGCTGCCGGAGGCGGATTGCCTGGATTGTGGGCCTGATGCTGGAGGTTCATGGCCACTCCCATCCGACAGGCTGTACACGTTGTTTTAGAAGCTGTTATGGATTTTTGTGTTGTCTGAGCATCCTGTTGTCACAGGCCGGCATCGTGATCGTCGGGGGGGAACGGTATGGAGCGATCCGAGCTGGGGCAGTGGCAGTGGGATTGGCGCCGCACGAGCCGCCTGCCGCGCACCGAGTTGCCAACGTCTGTTCCGGTACTGATTGAAAGCCCGGCCGTTGCGTTGCAAGGGCTGCCCTGCCGCGCTGATCTGCTGAACATCAGTGCTGGCGGCTGCTGCCTGGCCCTGGATTCCGGTTGCCGATTACAACCTGGAGATCGCGGCACTCTGCATCATGAACTCGTGCCAGGTGTCAGTCAAACGCGAGATTTCGAGGTGCGCTGGTTGGAGGAATCCGGGGGCATCTGCGTGGTGGGTGTGCAGTTTGTAAGGCCTTGAACGTCAGGGCCTTCCACGCTGTCTGGGGCTGCAAGGAGGGTGCTCTCTACACTCTTCGCAGTGATGGACCCCGGGGGAGCTCGTCATGGCTGATCACGCCATTCATCCATCCGCGGGCTCTCCGTCCGGCCATGACACCGCCGACGCAGCGGCCTCGGAGCGCATCACCAGCCAACTCGGCCGCCTGATTCCGCTGGTGAATGGCGAGGCGCGCATCGCCGGTGTGAACCGTTCCGTCTGCACGGCGTCCCTGGCGTCCTTGCTGAGCTGGGACGACGACGGCCAGCTGGCCGTCGATTAGGCCGCGGTGCAGCCGAAGGCTCCGCAACAGCTGCTGGTCCTTGCTGGGGGTGGCCACACCCATGCTCTTCTGCTGCGCCGCTGGGCCATGCGGCCTCGGCTCCAACCAGCGGCCACCCAGGTGCTGTTGGTGAGCCGCCACAGCACCGCCCTCTATTCGGGCATGGTACCTGGGCTGGTGGCTGGGCTGTACCAACCCGACGACTGCGCTATCGACCTGCGGCGCCTCTGCGGCCAGGTGGGTGTCACCTTCGTTCAGGCCGAGATCACTGGTCTGGAGCTGGCGCTGCGCGAGTTGCAGCTGCAGGGGCGGCCCCCCTTGCGCTGGGATGTCCTCAGCCTGGATCTGGGCTCTGTTACTGCGGTGGCCGATGCCGCCATGGCCGTGAAACCGCTCGAGCCCTTCCTGGCCTGGAGCCAGGCACAAGCTCCCGGGAGCCCGCTGCGCATTCGTGGAGGCGGAGCTGGCGCGGTGGAGCTGGCCCTGGCCTTCCGGGCCCGGGGCCTGGCTCCCCGCCTTCTACTGCGGGGAAATGCCCTGCAGTTGGGCTCTGCCGCGGCCAACCGGGCTGGCGAGCGGCTGCTGGCCGAGGCCGGCATTGCCGTGGAGCGCCAGGTGGCTCCTCAGGAAGCGGCCGATCTCGCCTGCACCGGCAGCCATGCTCCGGCCTGGTTGGCCGCCAGTGGCTTGCCGGTGGACCAAGCCACCGGCCGGGTGCTCACCCACGCGAGCCTGCAGGCGCTGGGCCAGGAGGGGCTGTTTGCCGTGGGTGATTGCGGCCTGATCCAGGCCGATCCCCGGCCGGCCTCCGGCGTGTGGGCCGTGCGCGCCGCCCCCGTGCTGGCGGCCAATCTTCAGCAGGTGCTGGAGCGACCGGGCACGGCCCTACGAGCCTGGCGGCCCCAGGCCAGGGCCCTGCAACTGCTCGGTGATGGCGGCTGGCATCCTGGCGGTGCCAGGGCCCTGGCCCTTTACGGCCCCTGGGTTTTGGGCCCCAGCCGCCTCCTCTGGCGGTGGAAGGATCGGATTGATCGCCAGTTCATGGCGGGCTTCAGCGGGCTCGCCGCCATGGCCCCTGCGGGGGGGGAGCCCATGGCTTGCCGCGGCTGTGCGGCCAAGTTGCCCGCTGCACCCCTGGAGGCCGCCCTGGCGCGCCTGCACCCCGATGGCGCCCTGCCTGCGGCGGAGGATGCGGCGCTGGTGGGCCACGGCGCTGGCGGGGAGTGGCTGCTCCAGAGCGTGGATGGCTTCCCGGCCCTGGTGGACGACCCCTGGCTCAATGCCCGCCTCACCACCCTGCACGCCTGCAGTGATCTCTGGGCCAGCGGTGCCGCGGTGCAGTCGGTGCAGGCCCTGGTGACCCTGCCCCAGCAGGCACCCGCCCTCCAGGAAACCCTGTTGCTGCAAACCCTCGCCGGCGTGCAGTCTGTGCTTGATCCCATGGGAGCCCGCCTGATCGGTGGCCACACGCTCGAGGGGCGCGATGGTGCCGGCCTGAGCCTGGCCCTCACCGTGAATGGCAGTGCGCCTCCCCAGGGCCATTGGCCCAAGGGCCCCCTGCAGCCCGGGCAGGTGTTGGTGCTCACCCGGCCCATCGGCACCGGGGTGCTGTTTGCTGCGGCGATGGCCGGGGCGGCTGAGCCCGGCTGGCTCGAGCAGGCCCTGGCACTGATGCAGCAAAGCCAGGCCCCCTTGGTGGCGCTGCTGCGCCATCACGGCTGCAGGGCCTGCACCGACATCACCGGTTTTGGCCTGCTGGGCCATCTTGGCGAGATGCTGGCACCCACCAGCCGCGTGCAGCTGGATCCAGGGGCCATTCCAGCGCTGGCCGGCGCCCTTCCCCTGCTGGCGAGGGGTTTCGCCAGCACCTTGGCCCCATCGAACGCCCGGGCCCTGCAGCTGCTCAATGGGTCGGTGGAGCTGCTGGACCCCACGGATGGCGCTCAGTGTGCTGCTCAGCTGGCTCTGTTGATCGACCCACAAACCTGTGGCCCGCTGCTGGCCGCCCTGCCTGCGGATCGCGCCGCGGAGGCTGTGCTGGCCCTAGGGCGGCTGGGCTTCCCAGGGGCGGCGGTGATTGGCCGGGTGATGGGCTGATTGGACTCAACAGTGGGTGGGAGATTCGCCACCGATTTCATCGATCACGCGGCCCTCGGCATTGAGCAGCCGGTAGCAACGCCCGGTGATCAGAGCTTTGGCCCGCAGGGTGAGGCGGGTGCGGAGAAGATCATGCTTGCTGTTTTCCTCCCGCCAGTGGCCATCACCGTCCTGACTGAGGATGCGCAGGGTCATGGGTCACGGTGGAACCGACTTTCACTGTTACAGCTTTGAGGGCCAGCGGGAACCATCTCCAGCATCTCTTCGGGATCGGCGGGTTGCGTTTGCCGCCACAGTTTCACCCTCAGGCATTGATCCCTGTACTGCACCAGGTTCTGGCAGAAGTTGGCAATGAACTCCCGGTTGGCTTCGCACACTGAGTTGAAGCCACAGCTGGCGGCCTGATCGGTGAGCCGTGCGCCGGGGTTGCGGCTGATGGCATCACACAGGCGGTTGAGCCGGTAGTGGATGAGGGCCTGGAAGGTGGTGCGGCCCCGGTAGCGATCGAAGTGGTATTCCAACGTGCTGAGGCCAACTCCAATGGCCCGTGCCATGGAGGGTATGGCAATCGGCTGGGCAAAGAACCGGGCGAAATATTCCATCGCCAGGGCGATCACGTCAGCGCTATCTGTGCGGTGAACAATGCGTGGGTTGAGTTGGCGTAGAGCCATGGTTGGGTCCAGGGGCTAAAAGGCCCTGGCCTCCTTGTCTCTGTCATAGACGGCTTTGGCCCCGCAGGTTGTGGTTGATGCAACCTGTTTCAGATGGATTGCCGCCCTTGCTCCTGTCCAGATGTCTGCTATTGGCCAGTGCCTTGGGCCAATGTCTAGCTGAATCCGCTCAGATTCTGTTGTTCCTGCCAGGGGTCTACTCCCGTGGCCAGAGTCTGGGCAGGCTCCTGAGGGGGAGGCGGTGGCGGGTGCAATCCCCGCTTTTTTTATGGCTTGAATCTCAGGTCTTGGTTTCGGAACTTGATGAAGTTCCAAGTAGGGTTGCAACGTTTCGTAGTGTCGTGACTTTCCGCTGTTGAGCGTCAACGTTGCTTGCTAGAAAAGAAGCAAGGAGATGGCTGGCTGATCGCTCCAGATCACCGCCGATAAGCAGGCCACAGCCACTGCAACCCGTTTCGGCCAAAGATTGCCGGAACTCCGTACAGCAGGCCGCCAGCGAGAAACGAGAGATTTTCCATCGCTTGCCCTGTTCCAGGGCAGGGAGTTTTGCCCTTGATCCTTCAGAGTCGTCCTCCTCAGGAGGCGTGCCAATCCCTTGATTCGCAACACCGCCTTGCGATCGTGTCCCAGGCCAACGCCTATTTCTCCAGGCACTATCCCGAACCCCTAGTGATTGTGGATGTGGCCCGGTCCCTCGGTGTCAGTGAGGCCTGCCTGGGATTTTGCTTCCGGCACTGCCGTGGCAAAACACCGCTGGAGGCCCTGCAGACCTATCGCCTCAGCCAGCTCTACCGCGCCATCACCGAAGCGCCGGCCGCCAACCTGATCGCCCAGGTGCTCGCCTGCGGATTACCGGAGCTGGCGCAAACGAATCTGTTGTTCGAGGACTTTTTCGGCATCAATCTCGCCAACTTCCGCCACACCAGTTGCCGCGCTCAGGACGATCGCCAGTTCAGAGCTCAGCATCCCGAGGTCGAATCCCTGGTGGTGGCCAGCCCCTGAAGCCGCAGCCGGTTGAAGCGCTGCACCCACAGGCAGGGCAGGTTGAAGGCCGTGGCAAACAGGAGATTCAGCAGCACCCCGGCGGGCGGGAGCCACAGGGCTGTGACCAGCCAGAAGGGCCAGAGCCCCAGGTGCACTAGCTCTGCGCGCCGGGTTTCCTGCACCAGCCGCCTGCGGGTGAACGGGTCGCGGCCCACCAGGCTGGCCTTGCGCACGCCACCGGCAAAGGCTGCACCGGCATCCGGCAGCCAGCGTTTCCAGCGGCGGATCCCCAGCCGCTGCTCATAGCTCGCGGTGCTTTCCCCCCAGGGCCGCGGGCGGGTGAGCCAGCTGTCGCGCTCCAGGCTCCTGGCGGGTAGGCGATGGCCGATGTAGCCCACCAGCAGGCTCCACAGCAGCCAGCCGGCTGCGCAGAGCAGGCTCGCCAGGGGGCCGCTCACCGGGTGCGCACTTGCCGGTTCTTCCATTGGATCGTGCCCCGCTCCAGGTTCAGGATCGCCAGCACGAACACCCCCAGAAAGAACAGCACCGGCACGGGAAACACCAGGTTGATCCAGCCAAAGCTCCCCACCCGGCGGGTGACCACGAGCAGTTGCAGGGCAAAGGCCAGATAGAGCACCAGGTTGGTGAGGGGGCTGGGGTCGCCCACCATCGGCCAGCCCAGCAGCGAAGCCGGTAGGCACCAGGCCGCCCAGAAGAGGCCGGAGAGCCAGAGCACCACCGCCAGCATCCAGGGCCAGCGCACTTCACCGGCGGCGGTGGCGAAGTTCTTGTCGAAGCCCACCACCATGTCCCCCAGTCCTCCGGGGTACATGCGGTAGTCGAGCTGGCCCTTGCCGATGTAGGCGCTCACCGGCAGGCCGGCCTGCTCGTAGTGGTGAGCCAGGAACCAGTCCTCCACCACCTTGCCCGCCACGGCCGCATGGCCGCCGCTGCGGGCGTAATCCCGGTGACTGGTGGCCATGGCCGGTCCGAAGGCCACTCCCACCCCCTCTCCGAGCGGAACGGCCATCAATCCCACCAGGTTGAACAGCACCGACAGCTGCTCGTAGGGCTTTTCCGTGCGGTGGAACGGCTGCACCGACAGCAGCCCTCCCCGTTGCTGGTGCACGGCCACGAAGGTTTCCAGGAAGCTGGGCCTGGGTTCGGTATCGGCGTCGAGAAACACCAGCACGTCGCCGTGGCTGGCCTCCACGCCGTTGTGCAGGGCCCAGGTTTTGCCGCACCAGCCCTCCGGCAGCGGCGGCGGTTGCAGCACGGTCACCCCGGCTTGGTGGGCGATGGTGGCGGTGGCATCGCTGGAGTGGTCGTCCACCACGATCACCTCCAGGGGCTGGAGGGTCTGGCGCCGCAGGGCGCTCAACAGGTGCGGCAGGGTGGCTTGCTCGTTGCGGGCGGGGATCAGCACCGATACCCGGGGTGTTCCCACCAGCCGTTCCTTCGGCAGGCGCCGCATCCGCAGGCAGAGCAGCCAGCCGAGCACCCAGCGCACCAGCAGCGACACGCCCACCAGGCCCATGGCGGCCATCAGCGGATACTCCTTGAAACGCTACCGAAACTCACGGCCGCAGCAGCTCCTGCACCAGCGGTGAGAGGGCGGCCGGATGGCGCAGCAGCTGGTGATGGCTGAGCACGGGCAACTGCTGGCTGCGGCCGATCGGCAGCAGGGCCGAGCGCGACGGAATCACCATCAGGTCGGGAGTGCAGTAGTAGCTGCTGCACTCCACCGGCTCCAGGGTGTGCAGCTCGCGGTTGAGTTGCTTCAGCAAGGGGCTGTTCGGCTTCACGTCGGCAATGCCCGCCAGGGGCCAGCGGGGCCAGGGGCCGGCGGTGAGGGTTCCCTGCTGGGGACTGCCTACACTGATGAAGCGCCGGGTGCGCTGGTGGCCCCCCAGCAGCTGGATCCAGCTGCGGCTGATCACGCCACCCATGGAGAAGCCCAGCAGGTCCACCGGTTGCTGGTGGCCGTAGGCGGCTTCGATCTGCTGGCCGAGTTGGGCGGCGAGCTCCCGCACCGGGGCCAGGCCCAGCCGTTGGGGCAGATGGGGAATCAGAAGCTTCTCCCGCCGACCGCCCAGATGCTGCTCCAGCCGTTCAAACAGCTGGGGGGTGTCCCACAGCCCATGAACCAGCACCAGCGGAGTGGTGCCATGGCCCTGGCTGGCTGGTGGATGCTCCGTGGGCCTCCGCTGCGCGCTCTGTCTGCATTGAAGGGCCCACGGCCATGGCCTGGGGCCATCCCCAGGCAGAGGAAACCGCCCCTGCAGCGGGGTTGCCCTGGGGCTGCGGCGGATTGGCGGCGCTGGCCGGCACGGCCCTGGCAGGTTTTTACGTTGCCGATGTGCCCAGCCACGACCCTGCCACGGCTCCCGAGCCGCAGACGCTGGAGCTGAGGGCCCGCGCGCTCCTGGCCCAGATGAGCCTGGGCGAGAAGCTGGCGATGCTCAATGGCGACACGGCCTTCTGGCCTGGCCTGGCGGACACGATGCTGCGGGATGGCCTGCACCAGCATCCCTGGCCCGCGGCCCAACTGCCGCGCCTCGGGCTGGGGGGGCTCCACTTCGTGGATGGCCCCCGCGGTGTGATTCTGGAGGGCGGAGCCACCACCTTTCCGCCGCCGATGGCCCGGGGGGCCAGTTGGGATCCCGATCTGGAGGAGCGCATCGGCGAGGCCATGGCCCAGGAGGCCCGCTCCTTCGGGGCCAACCTGTTTGGCGGGGTGTGCGTGAACCTGCTGCGCCATCCCGGCTGGGGACGGGCCCAGGAAACCTACGGGGAAGATCCCGTGCATGTGGGCGCCATGGGGGCGGCCATGACGCGGGGGGTGCAGCGCCACGCCATCGCCTGCGTGAAGCACTTCGCCCTCAACTCGATTGACAGTGCCCGCTTCCAGGTGGATGTGCAGGCCACAGCACGGGTGTTGCACGAGCTCTACCTGCCCCAGTTCCGCGACTGCGTGGCCGAGGCCGTGGACAGCGCCGTTACCGGCCTCGGTTCACCGCTCGTGCTTGCTCTCCATAAGGTCGACACGGACACC